>CADCQU010000350.1 GCA_902803635.1 uncultured Lachnospiraceae bacterium
AGGGGCTCTCTTTAAGAATTTTGGCTACTGCCGGAAGAATTATCGGCAAATGAAGGAAAAAGGGAGCGTCCGCATGGACAAGCTCCTTTGGCGGCCGATTGCGGACGGGACGGACCCGATTCCGGGCGAATTTGACCTTGCCGTCGCCTTTCTCGAAGGAGCTGCCACCTATTATGTGAGCGAAAAAGTGAAGGCCAAGGCGAAGGCCGCCTTTATACATGTTGATTATCAACAGGCAGGCTACAGCCGGGAGCTGGATTTGAACGACTACGAGGCATTTGCCAAGGTTTTCTGCGTCTCCGACGAAGTACGGAAATCCTTCATCGAGGTCTATCCGGAGTATGCGGAGAAGACGGAGGTCTTCCACAACCTGATTGACAGAGAGCGAATCCTTGCTATGTCAGAGGAAGCCATCTGCTTCCCAAAGGAGGAAATGGCTGCTTGTCCTGGGTTTTCGGAAAGTCTGGAGAAGGCGGAACCCCTTCGCCTTGTCACACTGGGAAGGCTTGTGAAGCAGAAGGCCTTCGAGGTCTCCATCGAGGCCATGCGTCTTCTTCGGGAACGGGGTGTGGCCGCGAAATGGTACGTCTTCGGAGAGGGAGAGGAGAGACGGTTCCTTGAGAAAAAAATCGAGGAGCTGGGGCTTTCGGACTCTTTCTTCCTTCCGGGCGTGGTGGACAACCCTTACCCCTATGTGAGGAAGGCGGACATTTACGTGCACTGCTCGAAATTCGAGGGACGGAGCATCGCGATTCAGGAGGCCTTGCTGCTTGGCCGCCCGGTTGTCGTCTCCGACTGTCCCGGAAACCGCGAACAGGTCGAGGACGGCTATGACGGGCTGCTAATCCCGTTTACCGCAGAAGCGATTGCGGACGCGGTCGAGGAGTTGGCCGGGAACGCTGCGCTGCGGGAAAAACTGGGAAAGAACGCCGCGGAGAAAAGCCTTTCCGAGGACGATAGCGATAAGCTCTTGGGACTTCTTGCGGCAGAAAATGGTGGGGAGGAATACCGTGAAGACGACAAATGCGACGTCCGGACTACAAAAATATAAAAACAGGCTCGTCCTCATTTCCTGCTATTATGGAAGCTTCCCGGAATGGATGGACCTGTGGCTTTTGACCTGCGGGTGGAATCCGGATATTGATTTTCTGCTCGTATCAGACCTTGCGCTTCCGGAGCGCCCACAGAATGTTCACCTGCTCCCGCTGACGATGGAGGAGCTTCGGGAACGGTTTAGCAGGGTCCTCGGCTTTGACGCGGCGCTCTCCACTCCTTATAAATTATGTGACTATAAGCCTTTGTACGGATTGGCTTTTCGGGAGGAGCTTAAGGGCTATGCTTTCTGGGGACACTGTGATCTCGACATCATCTGGGGACGGCTTGGGCATTTTCTGACGGATGAGGTTCTGGATGTCTATCCCCGGATTGGCGTCTTTGGACACTGTATCGCCTATCGCAACGATGAGGAGATGAACAATTTATATAGGAAGGAAGGGGCGGCATTTCCTTACATGACGGTATTCCGGGACGACGCGCACTATGGTTTTGACGAGCTGACCGGGATGAACCTGATCCTTGAAAAACATGGGATTCCGTATTATAAAGATTTCCCTGTCGCGGATGCGAACTGGCTGTTGCCCAGGGTGAGCGCGGACGCCGTAAAAAGCGGAGAGGAGTTCTATTGCTGGTGGAAGGGAAGGATTCTATGTGCTCGGGTGCGGGACGGAAGGGTCTGGGTGAAGGAATACGCTTACCTGCATTTTCAGAAAAAGAAGCCTCTTTATCGGAAGGATGCTGCCTATGCAAATGGCTTTTACATTAAGGCAAATGCCTTCGTCCCGCGGAAGCCTGGCCGGTTTACCGTGGAGGAGGTGGAGCGGGAGAGTGAGTTTCTCGGACCCTTCCGGGACTATGCGGACGTTGCGAAGGGGCAGTCGAAGCGGGCGGTAGAGCTGCTTTTTTGCAAGAGCCGGCACGAGAAGAAAATCCTGCTTGTAAAAAAATGCAAACACCTTGCCTTCCAGCTACAATGCAAAAAGTGACGGTTACTATTCAGCTTCAGCCTGAATTGTAACATAGTAACAAGTGTCGGGAAGGGTTTTTGTATACAGCTAATTGACAAAAGGTTTTTATAAGAATATAATTATGTAGTCGAGAAATATGCCCAAAGGGATGGGCGGTCACTTCCGGTACGGCATTCCCGAGAGCTTCACCGTTGCAATGTTAAAGATGCTGTGCTGTCACTTGTAGGAGGATTGTATGTCCCAGCCTGCGGAAAAGAGCAGAATGGAATACTCCATGCGCAATTCCGCCGTCGGCATGGTTTCGAAGGTGGCTGCCATTTTGGCGGGGTATATTGCGCGCGTCGTTTTCGTACGGGTGATGACGACAGAGCTTGTCGGGCTGAGCGGGCTTTTGACGAACATCATCAACGCCCTGTCCCTGACGTCGCTTGGCGTGGAGGCCGCGCTCGTGTTCTCGCTCTATGCCCCGGTTGCCCGCGGTGATGAGGAAAAGCAGGCGTCCCTGATGGCACTTTTTAGGCGGGTGTACTATGTTTTCGCGGCGGTGGTGCTTTTATTTGGGCTGATCCTGTATACACTGCTGCCGATGATTCTGGGGGAAAAGACACAGATTGCCTCCCTTAGCATCATCTGCGCACTGTACGTGCTTAACTCCGTGTTGTCCTACTTCTGCTCGTACAGGCGCATGGCGTTTCTCTCGCATCAGTGCAACTATGTCAACGAGCTCTTCGATGCAACTTCGCTGATCGTCCTGAGCACGGTACAGTGTATCGTCCTTTTGCTGACGAGGAACTTTTTCCTGTATCTTCTTATTCCCGTTGTCTGTACCGTGACGGAGAACCTTTCCCTTTCGGCCCTCGCCGGGAGGTGGTACCCGTTTCTTCGGCGGTTCAATCCGCCCCCCGTTGAAAAGGGCGAGCGTCGTGAGATTATGGCCAACATCCGGGCGATGCTTATGCATAAGTTCGGACTCGTCATCATTTCAAATACGGACAACGTGCTCTTGACTTGGCTGTTCGGCCTACTGGCCGTGGGCAGCTACGCGAACTATTATCTGATCACGGGTTCCGTCGCCCAGGTGCTCGACCGCTTCATCAGCGGGATCACTGGCAGCGTGGGCGATCTCGGCGTGAAGGTGGACCGCAAACATGTGGGAGAGGTATTCCGGCTGGCATTTTTCGCGACGGCATGGATCTACGGCCTTGCCGCGGTGTCGCTCTTCATCCTGTTGGACAACTTTATCGCCTTCAGCTTTGGGGAGACCTACGTGCTTGGGGGGATGTTAACGCTCGTTCTGTGTATGAACCTGTATCTTGACGGCGTGCGAAAGGCGACGCTCATCTTCCGCGACAGCCTGGGGCTCTTTCGATACGACCGCTTCAAGACACCCATCGAGGCGGCCGTCAACCTCGGCGCGTCCATCCTGCTGGCCCGCCATTTGGGGCCGGTGGGCGTCTTTCTCGGCACGACCGTGAGCGTGCTCCTCATCTCGTTCTGGGTGGAGCCCATCGTGCTCTACCGGGGGTACCTCAAGGAACCGGTGCGGTCCTATTTTGCAAGTTATTTCCTGTACCTTCCCGCGGTGGCATTTGCCGGCGCAGCCACCTGGTATATTTGTTCTTTTATCAATGGTGTCGGAGTTGTGCAGCTTCTGGCAAAGCTGATCGTGTGCCTGGTTCTGCCAAATGCGGTGATGGCGCTTTTTTTTCACCGGACGGCGGAGTATCGTGCGCTGCGTGAACGCGTTCTTTCCGCAGGAAAGCGTTTGCAGGCAAAAAGAAGGATGAGGAGAAGAAAATGAAGGACACGGTTTCCCGCCTCAAGGCACTCTCCGGAGACTGCATCCTGCGCCACGCGGCGGGGTACGACTGGCTTGTGCGCGTGAAGCAGGACAGTGCGAAGTATATCCAGCCTGTACTTCTCAACGAGGCAGGCACGGCCATTTGGCGTGCGATTTCCCTGGGCAAGGGGGAGGAGAAGCTCATTTCCATCCTTGCCGGGGACGAGAAGCCGACGGAGGAGACGCGCCAGGATCTGACGGAATTTCTTTTGCAGCTTTGTACGGCACTTGGCGGATAACATAATGAGGGATTGCTATGAATGTACTTTTGATCGGAGCGGCTAGTGAACTGGCAAACCAGCTGATCAAAAAAATGAATAAAGAAGGGCATCGTGTTTCCATCCTAACGGGCTCCAGATACGCACAGGGAAAATACGAGCGCGTCTTCGAGCGATATGACTTTAACTATACGAACTCGGTCATGATGGAGATTTTCGAGAGCGTCGCGCCAGACGTGACGATTTACCTCGGTGCCTATGACCGCAACTACGGTTGGTGGAATGCGCAGGAGGACAGTGCCCGCTTTATCTCCGGCCTTATCAGCCTGCTGACGGCCTATGCCTTTTTTGGCAAGGGCAGGTTTTTCTTCCTTTCCAGCGAGGCCGTTTTTACCGGAGACGGGGAGAAAAAGGAGACCGACAGACCGAACGCAAATGATTTTAAGGGGATGGCCTTTGCGCAGGGCGAGGCACTGTGCGACAGCTTTCGTCTAAGCCGTGATCTGGACATCATCAACGTGCGCCTCGGCGGGCTGTACGGCGTGCCCCGCCGGCTGGAGGATGTGGACACCCTCCCGGCCGAATTTTGTCTTACGGCGCTGCGCGATGGACAGGTTTGTGCGCATGAGGACTGCAGCCGGACGCTCCTGCACGTGGCCGATGCCGTACAGTTTCTCGGACAAATGGTTGCCGCCCCGGTGCACAGGCACAGCCTGTACCATATCACGGGGCAGGCCGTGAAGGAGGAAGAACTTGCCCGATTCGTGGCGGATGCCTTTGAAAGCCAGACGGCCGAGGAGGAGGAAAAGATGCACATCGAGGTCACGACCGTCCACGCGGCCTCGGAAAAAGATGCCCTCATGCGCGCCTTGAACTGCGACCGCTTCCGGAGGGAGTTCGGGATCAACCGCCTGAACGAGACGTCCGATATTGTTGGGCAGATTGTCCGGACGATGCTACGGCACAAGGACAGGTTTCTTGATAACGAGCAGGCGGCTCTGCCGTGGTACAAAAGGCTTTGGATGCGGGCGAGCTGGGTCGTACAGGCCATCCTTCCATTTCTTGAGAACCTGATTGCCTTTATCCCGTTTTTCCTGCTGAGCAACTACGCCGCAGGAAGCCAGTTTTTTGCGAAAATCGATTTTTACCTTCTGTACGTACTGCTTTTTGCCATTCTTTTCGGGCAGCAGCAGGCTACCTTTTCCGCGATTCTGGCGACCTTCGGCTATCTTTTTCGGCAAATGCATGACCGTTCGGGTTTTGACGTTTTGCTTGATTACAACACCTACATCTGGATCGCCGAGCTCTTCATCCTTGGCCTGGTCGTCGGGTACCTGAAGGACCGCATCAACGACCAGCGCGTCGAGATGCGTGAGGATCACACGTACATGGTCGGGCAGGTGGACGATATTAAGGAGATTAACTCCAGCAACGTCCGCGTAAAGGATGCGATGCAGACGCAGATCATCAACCAGTCCGACAGTGTTGGCAAGATTTACGAAATCACGTCCACGCTGGACCAGTACAGCTACGACGAGGTGCTCTTCTTTGCGACCGAGATCCTGGGTCAGATCATGGGGAGCGACGACGTGGCCATCTACACGGTGAAGGGCGGCCCCTATGCCCGCCTTTTTACGGCTACATCCCCCCTTGCGCGCACGCTTGGAAATTCCATGCGCTACGTGGACCTTCCGGGACTCTACGACGAAATCTCGCAAAAGCATGTGTTTATCAATCGAAAGCTTGACCCGTCGCTTCCGAAGATGGCCAGCGCCATATACGATGACGGCGAGGTGCGCCTCCTTCTCCTTGTATGGACGCTTCCCTGGGAAAAGATGACGCTGGGACAGGCAAATATCCTCGCCGTCACGGGGGCGCTCATCCAGAACGCCGTGCTGCACGCGAACCGCTATCTGGAAGCGTTGCATTCCGACCGGTATATCGGCGACACGCCCATCCTGCGGCCGAAGGAGTTCGGCTCGCTCCTACGGGCCTACCGCAAGGCGGAGGAGCGCGGCCTGACTGTCTACAGTGTCCTGGAGATCCTTCCCGGCGAACAGCGTCTTGAGAATCTGGGCGGCGATGTCAAGCACTTTATCCGCCCGAATGACTACGTGGGAGAGCTCGTCGACGACCGGATCATAATTTTATTGACAAATACGGACAAAGATGGCTGCAATACCGTCATGGACCGCCTTGCGCAAAAGGGCTTCAAAACGGAGCATATCTATTTGACGGGAGAGGAAGAGGGACTATATGACACCGCTATTTGACAATGAGCTGCGCCTTCTCATGATCGTGCTGATCATCAACACGGTCGTGGCACTGCTGTACGGTCTCTGGCGGCAAATCCGGCGAGGTGACAACCCGCGAGACGGCGGGTGGCTTCGGTGCGTCGTGATGATCCTCACTCCGGTCGTCGGGGTGTGCATGTTTTTCTTCGGCTTTCTCTTTTACAAGCTCTTCCTCAGGAAGCCCGTCGACCTGGAGGACGTTATCTTCAGTAAGCAGAGGGTGAAATCCTATCTGAAGGCCGACGAGGACCGGGAGCGCGATTTTGTACCTTTGGAGGAGGCCATCGCGGTCACGGACAAGGAGAGCACGCGTATCCTGATGATGGAGGTCGTACGCCGCGACATCACGAATTCGCTGTCGTCAATCTCCCTTGCCCTGAACAGTGAGGACAGCGAGGTGTCGCATTACGCGGCCTCCGTCCTTCGCGACAAGCTGGGCTCGCTCCGGAACCAGTTCCAGCAAATGTCCCGCCACGTGCGGGAGCTGGACGAGGAGCTTAAAAGCATCGAGGACGAGGATGACCCCATCCGCACCGAGGAAAAGCGCCAGCTGGAGGAGGCAGAGGAAGAACTCCTGCAGGACGGCGGTACCGCCGTGGGAGAGGAGGGGGAGCATTCGGACGCTCTACGCGAGGACGAGGCGAAGAAGCCCGAGGCGGAATTCTACCGCGAGACCTCCCTGCGTGAGAGGACGAAGAAGGAAGCCTATGAGCAGGGCCTCTTGGCCCGTGATGGTACGCCCGAGCCGGATGAGAGTGTGGAAAAGAAGCTGGAGGAGCTGGTGGAAACGTCACAGGAACTCGTGATGGGCCTGGAACATCTCCTTCGGCAAAAGGTCCTGGCCTCGATGGAGCAGCGAAGCTATACCGAGATGATGGACAGGGCGGTCACAATTCTTGACCGGCGGCATGTGCCGTCCGCGCAGGAGCTGGAGGCCGTATGCGGGAGCTGGCTGGACCTCAACGAACCTGCCAGATGCCGCGTATGGGCTGGAAAATTTGAGACATTATATCCTAAAATTCTGGGGATGTACCTGACGCTTCTGAAGCTTTCCTATGCGGAAGGCGACCAGAAGGGGTATTTTGATACGCTCGACCGCCTCAAGAAGTCAGGAATCCCCATCGACCATCAGACGATGGAAATTATTCGAACATTTCAGTAATCGAAAGCTATAGAATTCGGACGAAAAGAAGAGAGGCTCATGCCCTGTGAATCAGACGTATTGGATAATTGAATACGTAAAGCTTTTTTTGGCCTACGGCTTTGTGCTCTTCGTGTGGCCGTCCGTCGTGTTTCGGCCGCACCTGAAGGGCAAGGGCGGGGCATACCGTTTTGCCTTCTGCACGACGGTGACGGTATTGGTCGTGACGACGGCCGTGCTTTTGATGGGACTTGCGCACATTTTACATACATGGACGAGCGCGCTCGTCTTTTTCGGCGTGTTTGCCGTGCAGCTCTGGCGCAATTTCAAGTGGGACATGAGCTGGATTGGCAATATGCGGCGCGTCAGTGCGCACACGATGACGCTAAAGCAGCTCATTTTCCGCGTGTTCCGGTGGTTTGGGCGAAAGGTGCGCCTCTGCATGGATTTCCTTGTGGAGTGGAGCCGGGGACGGCGGGTGGAGCTTTTGCTTCTCCTGTTGCTTGTCATCTTCGGGACGATTTATTTCAGCTATAATGCCTTTGATACGCACGCCTATGGCAGCGGCGACCAGTACGTCCACAACGAATGGATTTACAAATTAAAACAGGGGGTGGCGTTCTCCGACGGTATTTATCCGGAGGGGATGCACTGCATGATCTATCTGACCTGTTCCTGTTTTGGAATCCGTCTTTATACGGGCGTGTTATTCTTTGGCTGCGTGCACAGCGCCATCCTGCTCCTTTCGTTCTATCTCTTCATGCGCGAGATCTTTCGTTTTCGTTACAGCGGGCTTTTGGCCCTCTGCATGTTTCTGACGCTGAAGCTGACGAACCTGGATGCCATCTTCGGCATGGCGCGTCTGTCCTGGGCACTTCCGCTGGAATATGCCATGCACACACAGTTTTTCTCGGCCCTGGCCCTGCTGCGGTTTTACCGGCGGGTTTCGGAGGGATACCGTCTGCGTCTTTCCTTCCGTCACCCCCTGAAAAATATCGCGGCGATCTTCCGGGATCCGGACCTGTTCATCTTTACGATGTCGATTGCCGTGTCGATTGCCGTGCACTTCTATGTCACGATCACTGCCTTCTTCATTTGCCTGGCGGTGGCGGTCGTCTCCCTTCGCTACGTTTTTCGGCGAGGCAGTTTCGGGCCGGTGCTGCTTTCTGCCTTCCTCTCGCTTTTCCTTGCCGTCACGCCGATGGCGGTGGCCTTTGCGACCGGCGTTCCGCTGCAGGGCTCGCTGAACTGGGCGATCTCGGTGATTACCGGGGGAGACGAGGAGGATGCGGAGGAGTCGGTGGACGACGAACCGGAAGGGGTGGATACGTCGACTATCTCAGATGTTTCGGAAGATACTTCCAAAACGCCGCAGAAAAGACCGTCGGGAGCACCCGCACCCTCCGGGGAGGAGCCTGCTCAGGCGGGCCTGATGGACCGTCTGCTGTCTGCAGCGGCAGCCTTGAAGGATAAGGTGGGGAGCTTCTTCGGCATCCTCTACAATAGCGGCCTCCTGCTCTTCCCGAGGCACAAGCTCTTCATCGCAATCGCGTTCCTGTTTACCCTGCTCGTGGGCGGAATTCTGCATTTCTATTTGCATTTCAAAGCAAAGAAAAGGAAGGAAGAGGAGGAAGGCGAGGGGAAAAGCAGGACGTGGTCATTTGACGGGATCCTCACTGTGGCCCTGTCCATGTTGTTCTTCGCGCTCGTCTGCGCGTCAGCGGATCTGCATTTGCCAACGCTTCTGGAACCCGTGCGCGTGAGCTCGACAATGAACCTTCTCATGATGATGCTCTACACCTTCCCGTTGGACCTGGCACTCTTCGCGCTGGCCGGTATCCTGGGCGTTATCGTCAGGAAGGTCCTCCTGACCGCGCTTGTCTTCGGAATCTACATCTTTGCGCAGGTTTCCGGCGAATTCCACGGGTACCTGTTTTACCATTTCATGCGCTACGATGCGGCGGTGACGATGACAAACAAGATTATCCAGAAGATTCCCAAAGATATGTTCACCATCGTTTCCACGACGGAGGAGCTTTACCAGATCATCGAATACGGCTACCACGAGGAGCTTCTGACATTTATCAACAATAGCAGCGACCCGGCCTACACGCTCCCGACGCCCTATGTGTTCGTGTTCATCGAGAAGCGTCCGCTTTCCTATGCGCAGTATCATTTTGCGGCTGGACCGGCATGGCTCGCCAGGGAATGCTACGCGGAATCCTTCGGGAGCATTGCGAGTCAGTGTCCTGAGATTAATGCCGGGGAGATTTCCCTGGAGGATGCGGCCAAGGGCGTAAAGTACGGGGCCAAGCTTTCAGATGCGGCTGCGGATCTGGAGGGACGCACGATCCTCGAATCAAAGATTTATTACAATTGGTACGAGACGTTTTCCAGCATTTATCCAAATGAGAGCCGTGTGGTCTACGAGGATGACGATTTCTTATGCTACTGCTTCGTACAGAACCCCGCAAGCCTTTACACGCTCGGTGGGATAGAGTACTCATCCTGAACGAGGAGGACGACGATGAGAAAAAAGCGGTGGTGGCTGCTTTTGCTGGTTCTTGCGTTTCTGATTGTGGGGGGAATTATGTTCATGAGACACAGATGGTTCCGGGCGGCGGAGGCACTTTTGCTGACGGAATCGACCAGGATGCTGGAGACGGCGGACCAGGGCTTCTACTACATCCATTGCTTTGAAATTTCGGACGAAATGGATGCTTCTACCCTGGTGGCCGAGAGCTACGGATGGGACAAGGACACGAAGCTAAGCCTCCTGGAGATCAACCTGCGCCAATATACCCGCCAGCCGCTGTCCGAGGAGGCCCTTGCGAATACAAGGTCCCTCTTTGGCACCTTGCGGAAGGAGAAAAAACGCTACGTCGTCCGCTTCCTCTATGACCTGGAAGGGAAAAATATGGAGAACGAGCCGACGAGGCGATGCCTCATCGAGACACATATGCGTCAGCTTGGAGACATAGTAAATGAGAACAAGGACATCATCTACACGCTGCAGGGCCTGTTCATCGGGAACTGGGGCGAGATGAACGGTACCCGCTACACGGATATGGAGAGCCTGCGGGCTCTCAGCCGGACGTTGGCATCGGTCACGGACGACGACGTGTTCCTGTCCGTGCGGGTTCCGATGCAGTGGCGGCAGTGCACGGGGACGGAGCGCGTGATTCCCGGGACCCTCACGGCGCGTCTTGGTCTCTTTAATGATGGCATGATGGGGAACGAGTACGACCTCGGCTCCTACGCCGTGGGGCGGAGGGACGACGTTGGCATCATCGGCAAATGGTGCCGGCAGGACGAGCTGGAATTCCAGGACAAGCTGTGCCGGTACGTGCCAAATGGCGGCGAGGTCGTGTATGACACGGAATACAACGACTTTGAAGCGGCCGTGGTGACGCTTGCGAAGATGCATGTGTCGTATCTGAACCTCGACTATGACCGTTCCGTTATAAACAAATGGAAGGCTTCCAAAGTCCGGGACGGTTCCGTCTGGGACGGGACGGATGGCCTGACGTATATGGACCGCCACCTAGGCTGCAGGTTTGTTGCCGACAAGGCCCGGATCGACTATGCGTTCTTCCCCAATGAGCTTACGGTGACCGTGCCGCTGCGCAATGTGGGCTTCTCGCCGCTTTACCGGGAGGTACGGGCCGAGGCTGTCTTTGTCGGGACGGACGGCACGTTCGTGCTCCCGCTCGACGGAAATCTGCAGACAATCTGCAGCGGGGAGGGCACCGAGCTTGTCGGGAAACTTTCCCTGTCCGCGCTCAAGCGGGGGGATTACGACGTGTTCCTGCGGTTGACGGATCGGGAAGGCAAGGCTGTCGCCGTTGCCGTCGAGGAGGCAAGCTCGCCTGAGGTCCCGATCGGGAGGATCAGGGCAAAATGATCTCAAGAAGGAATTATTTTTCAATCCTGCTCATTTTTATCGCGACACTGCTCCTCTTTCAGGGGACGCAGGTGGGCAAGGAGTACTGGAACGATTACAACGCCAAAAGCCCTTCCAAACCTACCTCGTTTACAAAGGTGTCCACGTGGACGTCGCCGGAGCTGTCATTTGACAAGGCCCTCCGGCGGGACGGCGTACTCTACGTCGGCAGCAAGGACGCCGCTTCGGCCAGTGTGGTGGAAGAGTGGGCGCGGTATGCAAAGAGGGCGTTTCGGCGCGTTGATAAGCTTCAGAAAAAGGTGCCAAATGTCCTGCCCGGGCTGGTGGTCGTACACGGGGACGCGCTGGAGGGAAATACGGAGGCGATTGAAAAATGGTGTGAGGCCGGTGCGACGGTGCTCTGCCTTGGCCTGCCCTCGCCGGAGATTGTGGTGAAGAGTGTGGCCCTTCGCCGGATGCTCGGCGTACGCTCCGTACGAAAGACACAGGTACACCTGGATGGTGTACACCTGTTCTCCGGCTTTCTGGTAGGCGGGGAACGCATTTACCAGGAGCAGGAGGAGGATTTGGAGGAAAAGCAGGATCTGGAGCTGGACGTACCGTGGTACACCGTTCGGGAAGGCACGAAGACGTATATGCGGGGAATCCTGCCGGAAGAGGAATGGGCGGAATATCAGGAGCAGGGACTGGAAAATGAGGATGGTCCGGCACTGATCTGGCGAAACGCCTATAAAACCGGCGTTGTCTTTGCCGTAGCCGGAGGTTACGGCGAGGATGGAAAGATGGCCATGGGGATATGCGCCGCAGCCCTCTCCCAGAGGGAGGAGACTCTTCTCTACCCCGTCGTGAACGCGTATGTCGTCTCGGTGCTGAATTTCCCTGTCTGCAGCAACGAGAACGGCGAGGTTCTGCTTGATATATACGGGCGGGAACTGACGGACCTGGAACGAAACATAATCCTGCCTTCCCTGATCTCGCTCTCCTCCACCTACGGCATCACGCCTACGGTATTTATGACGCCGCAGATGGACTACGACGATGGGAACGAACCGGATCCGGAGCTTTCCCATACTTTTTTAAGCCAGCTGAACGAGATTGGCAGCGAGGCGGCCTACGGGACGCAGACCCGGAGCATGACCTCGCTCGCAAACAAGCTGAAACTCGACGAGGACTACTTCCAGTCGGCAGGAATCCATTACGCTTTTGCCGCTACCGACACCATCGGAGCTTCCCTCTCGGAGCTCGGCGACGCGCTTCGGAATCCATTTCTGTCCGGCATTTGCACGCTGCTTACGGAACCAGCGGAGGATCAGCCTCTTTTCGGGTACCAGTCCATGAAGGTCTCATACCAGCAGCTTACCTCATCAGCCGAGACGCATACCTTTCGGCAGGATTTGCAAATGCTCTGTCTGGAGACTGCCGTCGGCTACAGTAGCACCTTCTTTGACATGGAAAAGGTGTTTTGGCCGGAGACGGAGGAGGACGAATGGCAGAACGCCTCAAAACGCGTCTTCCGCAACCTTACGACCTACGGGGCGAAGTACAGCGAGAATGGCGCTGCCACCGTCTACGAGAGTGACCGGCGGATCCGACGCTTCCTTGCGATGGACTATCGGGAAGAGAGGGAGGGGGACGTGCTTTCCGTGGAAATCACCAATTTCGAGGGGGAGGCGTGGTTTCTTCTCCGCTGTTTCAAGGAGGAGGTTGCCAAGGTCGTCGGGGGCGAGGCCGTGAAGCTGGAGGACGGTACTTTCCTGATTCGCGCCGACAATCCGAAGATTGAGGTTTCGCTGAAACAACTGGACGTGTTATTGTACAGATAAGGATGGAGACTATGCGCATTTGCATCGTGGCCGAGGGCTGTTATCCTTATACGGTGGGCGGTGTTTCGAGCTGGATCAACAGCATGATACGCAGCTTCCCGGAGGCTGAGTTCGTGGTCCTTGCCGTCGTGGCCAACCGCTCGCTGCGGGGGCAGTTTAAGTACGAGCTGCCCGACAATGTTTCGGAGGTGTACGAAGCGTACCTGGAGGACGTTGCCTGGGAAAAGGGCAGTGGACACCGGGGAAGCCGCCTGCCGAAGGACCAGTTCGAGGCGATCAGGAGCCTGGTCCTCAACGAGGAGTGCGACTGGGACACAATTTTCGAGATGTTCCAGCACCGTGCCCTGTCGGTGGATGCGCTGCTCATGGGGGAGGATTTCCTGCGGATTACCTCGGAACTCTATGACAGGCGCTACCCGGAGATCGTATTTTCCGACTTCCTTTGGACGATGCGGTCCATCTATTTGCCGCTCTTCCTCGTGCTCCGGACGAACGTGCCGAAGGCGGACATCTACCACTGCGTGGCCACGGGGTACGCCGGCGTGCTGGGATGCCTGGCAAAGCATTTGTATGACTGCCGTCTTCTGGTGTCCGAGCACGGCATTTATACCCGCGAGCGAGAAGAGGAGATTATCAAGGCAACGTGGGTACAGAACGTATACAAACGAATCTGGATTGAGCAGTTCTACCGCATGAGCCAGGTCACCTACGACCGCGCGGATATCGTGACGAGTCTGTTTGAGCAGGCGCGGGAGCTGCAGGTTGAGCTTGGCGCTCCGCGGGAAAAGCTCCGCGTGACGCCGAACGGGATTAACGAGGCACGCCTGTCCTCGCTCCCCGGGAAGACGGAGGCGGATGAGGGCTTTGTCAACGTCGGCGCCGTCGTACGCGTGACGGCCATCAAGGATATCAAGACCATGATCCAGGCCTTTGCACAGGCAAAGAGCCGTGTGCCTTCCCTTAGGCTGTGGATCATGGGGCCGACGGAGGAGGAGCCGGAGTACGCCAGGGAGTGCTTCGACCTCGTGGAAATGCTGGAGCTGGAGGATGTGGTCTTTACCGGGCGCATCGACATCCACGACTACCTCGGACGCATGGACTTCATGCTCCTTACAAGCATCAGTGAGGGGCAGCCGCTGACAATCCTGGAGGGCTACGCGGCCAGCAAACCGGTGGTCGCGACGGACGTGGGCAACTGCCGCGGGCTGATTTACGGGGAGGGCGATGATTTCGGCGATGCCGGGATCTTGTGCCACATCATGAACGTTGAGGAATTGAGCCACGCGATGATCGTCCTGGCAAGGGATCCAGCCCGCGTTTCGAGGATGGGGGAGGCGGGGTACAAGCGCGTGCTCAGCAAATACACGGCTCGGCAAATGCACGAGACATACGAGGCAATCTACCGGGAGCTGGCCGCCAAGGCGGGGCTTGCATGGCCGGAGGAGGGTGCCCCGGCGAAGGAGGAGGCGAGATAAATGGCGGGTGTAGGTGTACGGCTCAACAAAATATTTGAAAAGCCCTCGCTGGTCGGCCATTTGTTCGGCTTCGGTTACAGCACCATCCTCACCGTTGCGCCCATGTTCGTCGTCATCGGGGCGATTATCGTTTCGCAGGTGCTTCTGGACTACTCCACGGTGGACTACTTCCGGCGGGAGTTGTTTGCGGATACGGTGCTTTATATTTTCATCTTCTCACTGCTGTCGGCCTCGCCCTTCAACGCTGTGCTTTCGCGGTACCTTTCCGACGTGATCTTCAACGAGAAGTATGATGACATCATGCCCTGCTTCTACGTTGGAATGACGATGAACGTTGCATTGGGCACGCTGGTCGCCCTGCCGTTTTGCATACACGAGCACATTGTAGGCGGGGTCGCAATTTATTACGTGTTTACGGGCTATTGCGGGTTCATGGCCCTCCTTCTCGTGTTCTACAACATGCTGTACCTGTCGATCACGAAGGACTATTTCAAGATTTCCCTCTGCTTTATCATCGGCATGTTGACGACGGTGTTTCTAGCCCTCGTTTTTGTGCGCGTCGTGCATCTGGAGCTGACGTACGCGCTCCTCCTGGCACTGGTGCTGGGCTTCCTTTTCATCGCGACCATGGAGATTGCAATCATACGGTCGTACTTCCGCATGAACAGCGGGAATTACCGCGAGGTGCTGCATTACTTCCGGCTCTACGATAAGCTTATCCTCATAAACTTTTTGTATACGCTCGGCCTGTACATCCACAATTTCGTCTTCTGGACGACGGACATGCATACGATTCTGGTGCGAAGCTTCGTAACGATGATGAGCTATGATATGGCGACTTGCCTGGCGATGTTCACGAATATCTCTGCCACCGTAATATTCATTTCCAGGGTGGAGATGCACTTTCACGAAGTGTACAAGTCCTACTCCGAGGCCGTCATCGGCGGACGGGGCAAGGACATCCGCAATACGAAGATGCGGATGTTCCGCCGCCTTGCGGAGGAGCTGATGAGCCTTGCAAGGCTCCAGTTCATCATCACCGTGATTGTGTTCCTGATATGCCTCCTGATCCTGCCGCGTTTCGGGTTCGGTGGGGACACGATGCGTTTCTACCCCTGCCTTTGCGTGGGGTACTTCATGCTCTTCCTCATGTACTCAGAGATTCTGTTCATGTACTATTTCAACGATCTCTCCGGGGCGCTTTTGACAGCCTTCCTATTCTGTGTGCTGACGGCGATGGGCTCGATGCTGTCCTCCCGCATGCCGAAAATCTGGTTTGGGCTTGGGCTGGTCATCGGGGGCTTTATCGGTTTTACGGCAGGGTACCTGCGGCTAAGGTGGGTGGAACGAAACATAGACAGACATGTGTTCTGCCAGGGAAATCTGCAGAAGAAGGGCGTTGGCAAAATGCCGGACAACAAGGTTTATGACCGCAATGCGGATAGGACACCAAAGAAGAGAGGTGATGCTTTATGACACTTGCCGTCAAAGTTTATTTGATTATCCTGGGTGTTTCTCTTATCTTCGCGAATCTCGTTACCATGGGGAAACGTAAAATGCGCCCGTCCTTCGGCGTTGTGTGGAGCGTTCTGGCACTTTTGCCAATTGTGGCAGGAATCCTCCTTCACATGGATGTCCTCGAGCAGTACGTGAGCTGGACGGCCGTTATTGCCGCTTTCCTCGGTGTCACCGCCCTTGTGATCATTTTCTATATCAGCTCGCTGCAGATCAGCGACCTGCAAAATAAGACGCAGGAGCTCTTCATGCAGGTAGTCCTTCTCAACGAGGAGAACCGACGTCTGCGAATCTCGAATGAAAAGCGAGAGGACGAAGAGGCGCAAGAGCGGGAGAAGAAACAATAGAAGGGGTTCCTGCCTATTTATACGCATGAGAATTCGTTGTGTCTTCCATGGAGCATTGAAAACGAGGATCCCTGCAAAGAAGAGACAAAAATGCAGCATGACGATTTAATAACAAACGGATGATGGAAAGCTGTGGAAGGGGCCATACAATGAATAGAAAGGACCTGTTGATTCTCATTCCCGCCTACAATGAGGAGGAAAATCTTGGAAAGGTGCTTGATGCGCTCGCCGCACTGGAGATGGATTGTAAGAAGGACGTGCTCGTTATCAATGATGCGTCCTCTGACCACACGCCCCAGATTGCCTATGACCACGGGGCCCGCGTCGTGAGCAACATCATCAACATGGGCTATGGCTGTGGCTTGCAGATCGGCTACAAATATGCGGTGCGCTATGGGTACAGGTACGTCATCCAGATTGACGGCGACGGCCAGCACGACGTGAGCAATGTCCCGCGGATTTACAATGCCCTGAACTCCCGCAAGGGGGACGAGGCCCCGGACATCGTGCTTGGCTGCCGGTATATGGAGGGAAGCAGCGCGTTCGATTCCGGGAA
The DNA here is from genome assembly GCA_902803635.1 of uncultured Lachnospiraceae bacterium. Lineage (GTDB taxonomy): Bacteria > Bacillota > Clostridia > Lachnospirales > Lachnospiraceae > Chordicoccus. The sequence goes on from CADCQU010000350.1 coordinate 17,138, forward strand.
GCTGAAGGCTGTCGCTTACCGCTGGTTCCGCTTCCTGATCCGGCGCATGACGGGCAAGAATATAGCCGACCCCACGACGGGGCTGCAGGGGTTAAACCGCAGGACGCTGGCATACTATGCCAAATACCAGCGCTTTGACGATCGGTATCCCGATGCAAACATGCTTGTACAAATGCTGCTCCTGGGTTACAACGTAGAGCAGATTCCGGCCGTCATGCACTATCGAAATGCGGGGACGAGCATGCATGCGGGAATCCTGAAGCCGGCCGTCTACATGCTGCGCATGACTCTGCAGCTTCTGGCCGTCTGGGTACGCATCAAGGTCATGAATATCGACAGAGGCATGGCAAATATGCTCAGGGAAGATGAGAAGGAATAAAGTGGCTGATGGCTTTGAGGTAAATGTATGAAGCTGACAGATTATGAAGTTTATACCCTCTCCCTGCTGTCCCGGGCGCTTCGGGGCAAGAAGGGCGCCATAACCGACCTTCCGCAGGAAGTGGAACGGATTGCATCTCGGCACGGGGTGCTGCCGCTTCTCTATGATGCTGTTTCGCCCCCAGAGGATAGCCTGGTTGCCAGGGCGGCGGTGCAGTGTGTTAAGCAGAGCTATCATCTTTTAGTGGCCACGAAGAGGTACACGTCGCTCCTTAAGGAGGGGGGGTGCGATGTGGTCGTTTTGAAGGGGGCTTCTGTCGCTGCGCTTTATCCGGTACCGGAGTATCGCAAATCTGGAGATCTCGACCTGCTGCTCCGCAACAGGCACGAGTTTGAGCGGGCGGATGCACTGCTTCGGAAGGTTGGGGCCGTGGCAAATTCGTACCAGCATGCCAACCATCACATCGCCTATGAATTGCCCGACGGCTTCGAGCTGGAGCTGCATTTGTCGCTGGTGGAAGATTTTGACGATCGAGACTTGAATCGAAAGCTTGCTTCGATACAGAAGACGATGCGGGTTACGTCGTGTCCTGTGCTTGGAGTGGAATTGCCTGTGCTCGAAAAAGGAGCGCAGGCACTTTCGCTTCTCCTGCACATGCTACAGCATTTTTTGCTCTCCGGCTTTGGACTGAAGCTGCTGTGTGATTGGGTCTGCTTTTGGCGCGCAGGCGTGCCAAGGGCGGAGCGAGAGTGGTATCGCTCATGTGTTTCGAGACTTTGCCTTACCGGATTTTCGGAGATTGTTACCGACGTATGCTGCCGTTATCTTGGGCTGTCGCGGAAAGCGGTGACCGATCTGCTTCCGGAGGATGGCGAGGAGCGTGTTGGATTGTGTGAAGACTTTATGCGGGAGGTTTTTGACGGGGAGGAGTTCGGCAAATCCTCCGATGACCGGATGGTCATGTTGCGCGGCTCGGGCGTAGCGGATTATGCCCGGGAGTTTCATCACCAGATGCACCTGAATTTTCCGAATGCAGGTCGCTGCCCGCTTTTATGGCCGGGGCTTTGGGCGTTCACGTTGGCCCGGTTTATGCGTAATAACCATCGCTACAGGGACACCAGCCTTCTTCGTGTGCTACGTTCCGCCGGAAAGCGCAGCAAGCTGTACAAACAAATGCGGCTGTTTGAGAAAGAATAAGGCTGAGCAATGGCTTGGACGTGAGCACCTGCGGGCAGGAGATTCTTGTTTGAAAAAAGAAAGGCTGGCCGATGGCTTGGGAGGTGTGCGTATGCTGTTTTCTGTGATTGTTCCTATTTACAAGGTGGAAGCGTATCTTAGAAAATGCGTGGACAGCATCCTCGCACAGGAGTGCGGGGATTTCGAACTGATCCTCGTGGATGATGGCTCCCCGGATGGCTGTCCCGCAATTTGCGACGCTTATGCGGAAGAGGATGCACGTGTCCGGGTAATCCACAAAGAGAACGGGGGCGTTGTCAGTGCACGCAACACGGGCATCCGCAAGGCGAAAGGGGAGTACATTTGCTACGTGGACGGTGATGACTGGGTGACGCCAGATTGGCTGAAGTCCATTCGGCAAATGTTGGAGCAGGCCCCCCAAAAGCTTGATATCCTTGCATTTGGAGCGCGAATGCTTTTCCAGGATCATGAGGAGGAGATTGGCAGCTCGTTGGAGGAGGGCTTCTACGCGAAAGACCGACTGGAGAAGGAAATCTATCCGTTTCTAATCAGCGACCGCAGATTGCTTTTTGGGAGAGGAATCATTTTCTCTGTGGCGTGGAACAAGGTATATAAGAAAAGCCTGCTCCGGAAATACTATTGCCGGGATGAGAGGCTGACCGTCGGGGAGGATACCGCCTTTACAATCAAGTGCTTCCTGCATGCGGAGAATGCCTATATTAGCAACCGGGTCTTTTACCTGTATAACCGGATGAACGAGGGGTCCGAGCTTACAAAATACAATCCTGACCGCCTGAAGGCCGTCGCTCTGGAGTATCATTATCTTTCCACGACTCTTCGGAAGGAGGGAACCGTAATTCAGAAACAGCTGAATGACCTGTATGCAAAGGGGATTATGGCCGGGGTGTTCCACGAAATGGTGGCCGGGCGTCCGATTGGGGAGGCGGCCAGGAACCTTGCACGTGTCTTCCGCGAGACGGGGATCCTTCGCTATGTTTCCCTGCGGGGTCTCCCTCCGTTTGTGATGGCCTACATCCTGCTCCTTCGATTACGGATGTACCGGGTGGCCCTGCTGGGCGCGAAGGCGTGGCTCCGCCGAAACCCGATGACGGGAATCTGACATATTGCACGGAAGAAAAGGATTTTCAATAATGTTTTTTTCCTAATTGTGTAAATAGTCAAAAAAACAGTATATTTTTGCATTGAAATGGCAATAAATTATATTCAATATTTCTTGACAGTATGAGGATGTTATAGTATAATCATTTTTGACAGAGGATATACAATATCCTCATGCCAAGGGTGCATGATAAAATATAACACAGGGAGGGCATGACAGATGGGCTATACAAAGCCGGTTGTGTTAATGAATGATGATCTTGGAGAGGGTGTTTACGCTGCGAGTGGCAGTACCTCGGAGACGGTGGATTACAGTCTCCGGGTTAACAGTGAAGGGAATCAATATTATAACTGGAATGGATATAATATCGCCTTTACGAACAACACTGGCAAGACCCTGAGCACGTTTTCGGTTCGCCTTACATCCAACAAGAACATTTCTTCGGTTCAGGTTAATAATGGCCTTGTAACCGGAAGGATAGCAACTCCGACAACCTTGGAGCTTACATATAAGGCGACTGAAGATTGGGCAAAGCTTGCGCCTGGCAGTACATTTAATCTTTCATTTGCTGTTCAGGGCGACGTACCCTTTACTCTGCATTAATTGTTTACATCAAGAAGGAGGTAAGATTATGAACAACAAGCCGATGATTTTGACAAATGAAGATATGGCGGAGGGCATTTATGCCGCGAGCGGTGATGGTTGCTATACCACGACAGCTTATATCCACCAGAAACCCGAAACTGGCCGTGGTGACTACCGTATCCAGGTTGATGCGAAGCATCACGCAGACCATACGAAGGATGTTCAGTGGCTCCACATCTCCTTTAACAAGCCTGTCGTCTATGTCAGCTGCAATGCTAATGGCGCTCAGTTGGAGAGCGGAAACGGTTCTACGACACTCGTAATCCGTATGACGTACCACCAGAATCCGACCGATAATATTGGCTTCGGTGATTTGATTGTGACCGCTGATGCCGGACTTGCCATTACCGGTCAGTACACGGTGGACTGATTCCGTAGGATAAGGGGTGGAATGGGCGGCTCGCCTGCAGGGGTACGATTGCACCATTTCTGAAGGATCGGTGTGACAATTTGTAAAAATGCCTGATTCTTAAAGCAGTTGCCTATTCCCTATATTTTTCTAGATAATGAAACTGGCTGGTGGATGTTTTCCGTCAGCCGGTTTTTGTAGGCGCAAAGATGAAATTTGCAGAAAGAAGCGTCAAATAATTCATGAATATGAAAACAGAAAAATCTCCGATATGATATAACCAAATATCTACCGGAGGTTTTTCTTATGGCTAATGAAACAAGAAATTCAAGAATCGAACGCAGGAAGGTATTCATCACCGAAGCAACCGGAATGATTATGGAAAGCTTCTTTAATGTTTTATGATAAAAAAACAAACGAAGAAAAGATTGTTACTGCAGAGCACAGGAAGACTACGCAGTGGATTCATATTTCGTTCAATCAGGTTGTTACTTTTGTAAGCTGTGATAACCATGAGGCTGAGCTTGAGAGTGGCGATGGTACGGTGACTTTGGTGCTTGTAAAGCATGAGTATTCGAGTCATGCGGACAGTATTGGCATTAGCAAACTGGTTGTAAATGCTGGTCCGGGCCTTGCCATTGTAAATGTGTTTACAACGGATTGAGTCTGTGAA
>CADCQU010000351.1 GCA_902803635.1 uncultured Lachnospiraceae bacterium
TAAAAACACGCATATCTGCACTTTTCTCAAACTTATCTATATACAAATGTGGCTTATTTCCTACAACAGGAAATAAGCCACATTTCTCATTTTGGACATTTATGGCTGACGGGAGGCTTCCTCGCCGCCATTGAAATCAGCCACATGACCAGGTTTTTGCGGTTTGTAGCTGACTGAAGGCTCCTCTACATCCTCCCGCGCCGGCGGCTCTTCGCCCGGCCCGTAGGAGAAGTTCAACCGCTCCTCCTCGACCACGAGCGGGCGGTCAAGCACGCGCGAGTTGATTGCGAGAATATATTCGCCGAGAAGGCCGATGAAGAATAGCTCCACGCCCCCCAGGAAGAACACGCCGATCGTGAGCGGCGCGATGCCGGCCCTGAACCAATCCCAATGGATGAACTTCAGAATTAAGTACACGATCGCGACCAGGAAGCTTGCAACCCCGATAAAGAAGCCGAAAAAGGTCGCTACCCGAAGCACCACCTTCGAGTACGAGGTAATCCCCGTCATTGCCACGTCATACAGACTGTAGAAATGGTTCTTGCTCTTCCCAGCTCTCCGGTTCGGCCGGTCATACGGGATCGTCTTGTAATCGAAGCCAAATTCCGCGATCATCCCACGGAAATACGGCAGCGGATCGTGAATCCCCCGGACGACATCGACAAAGGCCTTGTCAAACAGCCCAAAGCCCGTGAAATTTTCAATATGTCCGACATCTGTAATCTTCCGCAGGAATTTGTAGTACCGTCTCCGGATTGCGGCCATGACCGGCCCCTCCTCGGTCTTGTTCTTAATCCCGATCACGATTTTCCAACCATTCTCCCACTCCTTGACAAGCTGCGGGATCATTGCCGGCGGATCCTGGAAATCCGCGTTGAGCCGGACCACGCAGTCGCCGTAGGCCTGCTTAAACCCGTACACCGGCGAGCGCATTTGCCCGAAATTCCGGGCGTTGAAAATGGCCCTCACATGCGGATCCCTCTCGCACTGCTTTCTGAGCAGCCGTCTCGTCCCGTCCTTCGAGTGGTTGTCGATATAAATAATCTCGTAGTCGTACTGCGGCAGCTCCTCCGTAAAAATCTTTGTGAGCGTCTCCGTCATCGCGTCGACGTTCTCCTCCTCATTATACGTCGGAACCACCACCGAAATTAGTTTTTTCAAGACCGAACCTCCTTCTATTTCTGCAATAACTATAAAACAAGCCCCTCTCAGTCAGCGCCTTCGGCGTTGACAGCTCCCCCTGAGGGGGAGCCAAGGTGGGGAAGGCAAGATGTGAGGCACCTCTCCCTCACACCGCAATATGCAGCACATTTGTCGCGATTGCGAAGTACACGCTCAGGGAAATGGCGTCGACGATGGTCGTGATGAGCGGGCTGGCCATGACGGCCGGGTCGAAATGCAGCCGGTCCGCGATGAGCGGCAGCGTACACCCGACAAATTTCGCGAAAATGACGACGAGCACGAGCGTCCCGCAGACGATGAGGGCGACAGGGATCTCCACACGGTCAAAGAGCAGGAGCTTGATGAAATTTGTCACCGCAAGCGTCACGCCGCAAAGACAGGCCACACGGATTTCCTTCCAGATGGCCCGGAAAATGTCCGAGAACTCGACCTCTTTGAGCGAGATTCCGCGGATGATTGAGACCGAGGCCTGCGAGCCCGCATTTCCGCCGGTGTCCATCAGCATCGGGATGTAGGCCGTGAGCACCACGTAGGATGCCAGCGCGTTCTGGTAGCTCGTGATCACCATTCCCGTGAAGGTCGCGGAGATCATCAGGAACAGCAGCCACGGCATACGGCTCTTGTACGTCTCCAGAACCCCGGTCTTTAAGTACGACTTGTCCGTCGGCAAAATGGCGGCCATCTTCTCGATATCCTCGGTGGCCTCCTCCTCCAAGATATCGACGACGTCGTCGATCGTGATGATGCCCACGAGACGTTCCTCGTTGTCCACGACCGGCATCGCCGTAAAGTCGTACTTCTTGAACATCTGCGCGGCCTCCTCCTGGTCGGTGGTCGTGCGGATGCTGATCACGTTTTCGTTCATGAAATCCCCGATGACCTCGTCAGCCTCGTGGATAAGCAAATACCGGAGCGCGACCGTCCCGACGAGCACCCTCTGCTTGTTGAGCACGTAGCAAATGTTGACCGTCTCGGAGTCGAGCCCGATTCGCCGGATGCGCTTGATGGCGTCTCGGACCGTCAGATTTTCCTCCAGGTCCACATACTCGACCGTCATCACGCTCCCTGCGGAATCCACCGGGTAACGCAGCAAATGGTTGATGTCCGCCCGCGTGTCCGGCCGCGCATTTGCCAGAATGCGCTTCACGACATTTGCCGGCATCTCCTCCAGAAGGTCCACCGCGTCGTCGGACATCATGTTGTCGATAATGTTGGAAGCCTCATTGTCGGAAAGTGAATTAATAATGTACGCCTGGTCGTCAATCTCCAGGTTCGAGAACACATCCGCCGCCATGCCCTTCGGCAAAATGCGGAACAGCCGCAGCGAGTCCTCGTCCTCCATGTCGTCCATGATCGTCGCGACGTCCACCACGTTCATCTCCGAGAGAAACTCCCGAAGCTCGCGGTACCTCTTCGCCTTCAGGAGGTCGCGAATCTCCATCTCCTCATATTTCTTCTCCTCTTCCAGCTCCATTGCGTCTCCTCCTTACAAGATGATTGCTGAAACCAGCATGTAACAAATAATCGAGGGTTCGGATTTTCCGGTTCATGACCGCTCGATTCCATACAACCACCTCCTTTTCGGCTCCGCCTTGGATTTTGGGCATATTACCCACCATTTCTATAGTATACCAGAAAACATAAAAAAATACACGCAAAAGAAACAGATTTATGTTATAATATTTTTATATTTGGTTACGATTCAGCTGATCCCCGATTTTCTGTCATTCTGAGGAGCGCGTCCTTCGGACATCCCTGAATCGAATCGCCTACGGCGATGAGGGATGAGGAAAAGCGACGAAGA
>CADCQU010000352.1 GCA_902803635.1 uncultured Lachnospiraceae bacterium
CCTGTCATCCTGAGCGAAGCGAAGGATCTCATGTATTTTTAGACGAGATTCTTCGTCGCTTCGCTCCTCAGAATGACAACGCCTGATGATCAGGCTGCGAACTATGAGTAAATAAAAACCGCCGGAAGATAGGGAGAACATCTTCCGGCGGTTTGTGGTTGGCTGATCTTCAAAAACTATGGCTTTTTGTGATTTCAGAATCTGTTGGATACTGCTTTGCATTAATCCGTAAACAGCGGGGTGGAGTAGTAGCGGTCGCCGCTGTCGGGGAGGAGGGCGACGATGACCTTGCCCTTGTTCTCCGGGCGCTTCGCGAGCGTGATGGCCCCGTGGAGGGCGGCTCCGGAGGAGATGCCGACGGAAATGCCTTCCTTTTTGGCGAGGAGCTTCGCGGCGGCGAAGGCGTCCTCGTTGGCGGCGGTAAAGACCTCGTCGAAGACCTGGGTGTCAAGGACGTCCGGGACGAAGCCTGCGCCGATGCCCTGGATCTTGTGCGCGCCGGCCCTGCCCTCGGAGAGTACGGGGGAATCCTTGGGCTCAAGTGCGACAACCTTGATGGCGGGGTTCTGCTCCTTGAGGTACGCGCCCGTGCCTGTCACGGTTCCGCCCGTCCCCACGCCGGCGATGAAAATGTCCACCGCCCCGTCCGTGTCGCGCCAGATTTCCGGACCCGTGGTGGCCTTGTGGATGGCGGGATTTGCGGGATTGACAAATTGTCCCGGAATGAAGCTGTTGGGAATTTCCTTGGAGAGTTCCTCGGCCTTCGCGATCGCGCCCTTCATGCCCTTGGCACCTTCGGTGAGCACGAGCTCTGCCCCGTAGGCCTTCAGGATGTTCCTGCGCTCGACGCTCATCGTCTCGGGCATCGTCAGGATAATGCGGTAGCCCTTGGCGGCGGCGATGGCCGCCAGGCCGATGCCGGTGTTCCCGCTCGTGGGCTCGATGATGACGGAACCCTCTTTCAAAAGGCCTTTCGCCTCGGCGTCCTCGATCATCGCCTTCGCAATACGATCCTTCACGCTTCCTGCTGGATTGAAGTATTCCAGCTTCACGAGGACGGTGGCCTCAAGGCCAAGCTCCTTCTCGATATTCACAACCTCGACGAGCGGCGTATTCCCAATAAGTCCCAGCGTTCCCTTATAAATCTTCGACATGATGTTTTCCCCTTTCCAAGAATACGGATTTCTTCCTATTATAATATGTTTCTTTGCAGATGCAACATGGAAAATGCATTCCTCAGGCCTGTACCGCCGCGAAGCCATTTGCCAGATCGGCGAGAATGTCGTCGATGTGCTCGGTGCCGATGGAGAGGCGGATGGTGTTCTCGCGAATGCCCTGGTCGAGGAGCTCGTCCTCGGTCAGCTGCGAGTGCGTGGTCGAGGCCGGATGGATGACCAGACTCTTCACGTCGGCGACATTTGCCAAAAGTGAGAAAATCTTGAGGTTGTCGATGAACCTCCAGGCCTCCTCGCGGCCGCCCTTGATGTTGAAGGTGAAAATGGAGGCACCGCCATTTGGAAAATACCTTTCGTAGAGCGCGTGGTCCGGGTGGTCGGGCAGGGACGGATGGTTGACCTTCTCGACCTGCGGGTGGTTTGCGAGGAACTCGACGACCTTTTTCGTGTTCTCGGCGTGGCGCTCCAGGCGGAGGGAGAGGGTCTCCACGCCCTGGAGGAGCAGGAAGGCATTGAACGGGGAGATGCAGGCACCCGTGTCGCGGAGCAGGATGGCCCGGATGTAGGTGACAAATGCGGCGGGCCCGACGACGTCGTAGAAGGAGACGCCGTGGTAGCTCGGATTCGGGGCCGCGATGTTCGGGTATTTGCCGCTTGCGGCCCAGTCAAATGTCCCGGCCTCGACGATGATGCCGCCGAGGGTCGTTCCGTGGCCACCGAGGAATTTCGTGGCGGAGTGCACCACGATGTCTGCACCGTGTTCGATGGGGCGGATGAGGTAGGGGGTTCCGAAGGTGTTGTCCACGACGACCGGAAGGCCGTACTTATGGGCGAGGGCTGCGATCGCGTCGATATCCGGAATATCGCTGTTTGGGTTGCCCAGAGTTTCCAGATAAATGGCCCGCGTGTTGTCCTTGATCGCGGCCTCGATTTCCGCAAGGTTGTGGGCATCGACGAAGGTCGTTTCGACCCCGTACTGCGGGAGGGTGTGCGAGAGCAGGTTGAAGCTTCCGCCGTAAATCGTCTTCTGCGCGACGATGTGGCCGCCATTTGCCGCGAGGGCCTCGATGGTGTAGGTGATGGCCGCCGCACCGGAGGCGACCGCAAGGGCCGCGCTTCCGCCTTCGAGGGCCGCGATCCTCTTTTCGAGGACGTCCTGCGTGGAATTTGTCAGCCTTCCGTAAATGTTGCCGGCGTCGGCGAGGCCGAAGCGGTCGGCTGCGTGCTGGCTGTTATGGAAGACGTAGGAGGTGGTCTGGTAAATGGGAACCGCGCGGGCATCCGTGGCCGGATCGGCCTGTTCCTGTCCGACGTGAAGCTGCAGGGTTTCAAATCTATATTCGCTCATGGTGGATCTCCTTTGTTATTTTATAAAGTAGGTAGCCCTTCACGGGATTCTTCGCTTCGCTCAGAATGACAAGTCTTATGCGGGAAAGTTTATCAGATTCTTCGCTTCGCTCAGAATGACAAGCATTATATGGAAATATTCAAAAGATTCTTCGCTTCGCTCAGAATGACAGAGGTTTTTTGTAGGGGGAAGGGCATAAAAAATGCCCGAAACCGTTTGCGGCTCCCGGGCAACAGGCAAAGAAGCGATGCAGGTCAACATCGTTCCGTATGGAGGCGCACGGTGCATAAACCGAACACCCCGGCCTTTTGAACTGCCCGGGAGTTTGGCATTCGACAACACATGGCGTATGCAGCTTTGTTTGTCCTGGTCTGTAACATTTTCTTGCGCCTCCTTTCGTGAAGATGAATGGAGTATAACAATATTTACCTACTATGTCAATAGGTAAATAAAACTTTTTTTAATTTTTTCAGAGGGGATTGTTCTCTTGTCAAACATTGGCCGGCCGTAAGGCCCCTCTCCGACACGGCTGCGCCGTGCCACCTCCCCCTGAGTTACTATTCAGTTGACCCCCGATTTTTCTGTCATTCTGAGGAGCGCGTCCTTCGGACATCCCTGAATTGAATCGCCTACGGCGATGAGGGATGATGAAAAGCGACGAAGA
>CADCQU010000353.1 GCA_902803635.1 uncultured Lachnospiraceae bacterium
AGCCCCTAAAATAGGACTGTTTTTCCTCGTGAACGGCTTGTCATTCTGAGCGAAGCGAAGAATCCCGTAAGGTCTCTCGCAAAGTTGACGGGATTCTTCGTCGCTTCGCTCCTCAGAATGACAGAACCGAAGGGTCACCTGAATTGTAACGTAACAAAAAACCGGAACCCCGCAGAGTCCCGGTTTTTCAAAATTTCAATTATCTTTATTTCTTCAGCATGGCCTGGAGCTTGCGCACCACGCGAGCGGCCTTCCGCCGCGCCCGTAAGCGGATCCTGCGAAGCGGGTAGAAGAAATAGTTGAGGTGGTAATAGACCTTATAAAGCTTGTTGTCGACGGAAATCATTCTGCCGTTGCGGATTATCCTGCCGTCACGGCTCTTCTTTCCGTTGCGGACGAAGGCCTTGAGCACGCCGATGACCTGCTCCTCCTTGATGTCATATTCCTTGGCGTAACAGTTGTCGCCGAGGAACGTATATCCTGTATCCGTGACATCCACAATCCTATGAAGTACATAATCATGGGGCGGACGGATGTAGAGAGCTACGTCGTACTTCTTGCAACGCTCATTTTTCTCCTTCCGGCGGATGATCATGATATCGCGGCGCTGGCGAAGCATCGGCAGCATACTGACGCCGACATTTGTATAGGTCAAATCCCCGTACTTCTCCAGATATTCCTCGAACCGAATCGGCTCACTCTTGCCCATTTGTCTCTCCTCTCACTCCTGCATCCCGTTATAGGACACGAGGGCGGCCTCCGGGTTCATGTTGCAGTGAAGCTCATACATTTGCACCTCCTGCGTAAGACGGCCCAGGAGCGCAAGGCTCCGCCGGATGCCATCCTTCCCCTGCGGCCGGTAGGTCTGGGAAAGAAGGACCGGCAGCCGCTCCATGCGCGTCATTTGCCGGATGCTATTTGTCTCGCCACGGCAAATGCGGCAAATTGCCTTGAGGGGGGCGGCGATATTTGCCCCGAGACAGTGCTTCCCATTCCACGGGGTCCCGTAGACCCAAATGCCGTCCTCCCGAAAGCCGAGGAGGGGCTTATCGTCGTTCACCATCACCACCTCGTGGCCAAGCTCCGGCAGGACCTCGCGCCAAAGGCGGGCGTGCGTAGACTTTCCCGTGCCGCTCGGGGCCGTGAAAATATAGACCTCCCCGTCCACGGAGATTGCGGAGCCGTGAAAAAGCAGGATGTCCCGCTCCACAAGCTTCTCGGCAATCTGGCGGTAGATTGCAAGCCTCTCCAGATAGGGGTCGCCAAAGGAACTCCCTGAATCTCCCGAGTGGACGCGCTCGGCATCAATCAGCTCCTGGGTGATCGCGATGTCCAGTTCCGGTTCCTCGTCCGTCAAATACTCGCGGCAATACGCCTCGCTCCTCTCGTAAAGGGCGTGGATACGCATCGGCGTTCCCGCCAGCTTCATTGTAAATTCCACCATCTCTCCACCATTTTTCCGTCACTCAACCAGTAGTTCTTCCTCCCGAAGCTTTGCGAGGAACTTGTCGAGGCTCGCTTTTAACGCGGCCTTGTCGGCATCGTATTTTTTCACCATGGACGAAAGGAGAATCTCCTCGCTGGTATCTTCCTTCAACTGCTCGAAAATGAAGGCTCCCGTCTTGTTCATGCGGACAAGACCGCCAAACTTTGCGTTTTCCACACCCACGGGCAGGCCCACATAGTCGTCGGCGACTTCCTGCACCACGAAATTATATTTTAACTTCATTGAAATTCTCCATTCGCAACCGTAACGCCGGGGCATTTACGAAGCGGGTACCTCGGGGAGCTCAATCCCCTGGCCGGCCTCGGTATCAAAAATAATCGGGAGCTCGTACTCGCCATCCGGATTATCGAAGAGTTCGTCGATTAAGGAGGAGAGGTCATCCTCCGTAGTCTGCGAAGGTGCCTTGGTCGGAGCCTTCGTCGGATTCTTTTCCGGGGCCTTGGTCGGAGCCGTCGGGTCCTCGGTCGGAACCGCGATGATCGGAAGCTCGCCATCCTCGCTGATGGGGGAGACGATTTCCTTATCATCATCCTCCTTTTTGCTCGGAGAAGACGAGGAGGTCGTTTCCGCAGCCTTCGTGGGCTTCGGCTTCACAGAAGAGGATTCCGTCTGTGCCGAAGGAGTTTTGGAAGAATCCGTCGCTCCCTCGCTCTCAGACTTGCTGGAGGAGGATGTACTCGAAGCCGACTGGCTTTCGGTCTTCTTTCCCGAATCGGTACTCTGGCTGGCAGCGGAGCCGCCCGGCGTATCCTTCCCCGTGTCAGAGCCGTCCTTGCCGGACGTGTCACCGGTCTCACTGCTGCTCTTTCCGGACTTTGTATCGCTCTTCTTGGAATCTGTATCGCTCTTCCCGGACTTGCTTTCGCTCTTCTTGGACTCTGTCTTCTCATCCTTTGAAGTCGTGGCCGCGGACTCGTCCTTCGATTCCGCGGAGCTGTCTTCCAAGGCGGAGCTGGTATCG
>CADCQU010000354.1 GCA_902803635.1 uncultured Lachnospiraceae bacterium
CGAGACCAGCGGCATCCAGCCCAACAGGGCCCACTACAAGCTGGCCGAGCTAGAAAAAGCCGGAAAGCTGGCCGGCATCATCACGCAGAACATCGACGGGCTTCACCAGAAGGACGGGAGCGTGAACGTGCAGGAGATCCACGGCACGACCTGGCGCAACCACTGTACCGTATGCAACGCGGCCTACGGCGTGGATTTCATCTTCGACGGCACCGGCAAACCCCGCTGCCCGAAATGCGGCGGGATGGTTCGCCCGGACGTGACCCTTTACGGTGAATTTCTGCCAAAGGCGGCCCATGACAACGCCCGGAGGCTGATCCGGCACGCCGACCTGCTGATCATAGGCGGAACCTCCCTGCAGGTCGGCTCTGCGGCAGGGCTGGCGCGACAGTTCAACGGCGAACGCCTGGTCATCATCAACAAGAGCAAAACGCTGATGGACAGCGAAGCCGACCTCGTCTTCCACGACAGCATCGGAAAAGTGCTCTCCCTGGTCAATCAAGCGGAATGAGCGACTAAACAGCGCATATATTCAAAAAACCGCCATATCCCGTGATATGGCGGTTTTTGAATGAGTGGAGCCGATCAGAGCCTATACAAACCCCTTCGCCGCTGTCTACAGTGCCTTCGGGCATAGCCAGTTTTATCTTGAAAGGACGGGTGATTGTTCTGTTCTGGCCAGTAAAGTCAGCGACCAGTTTGAAGTGATCCTCAAACACATATACAGCCTTCACAAAATCTCGAATAACCCGCTTCTGAAACTTCTTGTCTTTGTAATCCCCATTACGGAACAGGAGCAGGTATTTTATGACGTCATCGCGACCCACCTGAAGGATCCCCATCTTCTCGACGGCGATCAGTCCTTCTAACTCTTGCTTCTCCATCCGCAATTCCGTCATCCGATCCTTGAACTCATCCGAAATGATTCCCATCTCCACGGCGCGGAGGATGTTGGCGATCTGCTTCTTTGCCTCTTTGAGTCTGGATTCATAGTATCCGAGCTGGGACTGTTCCTCCATCTCCTTTGACATCAGCATAGCGGTATTCGCGATCCACTCCACGGTATCGTCATCCAGCACACATTCGAGCACGACCTTGGTAACTTCCTCCTCAATCTGATCGCGGCGCACGTTCTTCTTGTCGCACTTCTTTTGAAGCCTCTTAGTGTTGCATGTGTAGTAAAAGAAATCCTTTCCCCATCTTCCTCTCCCGGAGATTCCGACCATAGGCCCCAGGCACTTACCGCAGAAGATTTTCCCCGTCAGTAAATATTCACCATGCTCACGCAAACGCGCTCGAAGCGCCTGTCTCTGTTTTACAATATGATTCACAGCGTCATACACCTCTTTCTCTACAAGCTTTGGCATCCCGCCATCAATGCGAATGTCACCGTAAAGGTAGACGCCTGTATAACGTTCATTTTCGAGGATAGCCCGGAATGACGATTTCCCGAACTGCTTTCCGTGCTGTGTTCTGTATCCACGAGCATTTAAATCCCTCGCTATCTCTGCATAGGATTCATCATTCAGTACGCGGCTGAATATCTCCTGGATTATTGGTCCAAATTCCTCATCTATGGCAACCTTGCCATCCTCGCCTTTCTTGTAGCCGAGCGGAAGAGAACCTACTACCTTACCCTGTGAAGCGCTGTCCATCAATCCACGCCTGATGTCCTCGGCCATATTGTCCGAATAGAACTCATTGATGGACATCATCATGCGGAGCATCATCCTACCGGCGGCGTTGTCGCCGAAGTTCTCCTTGCAGTAGACCACCTTCACACCGGCATCTTCCAAGCGCGTCTCGTAGCGCAATGCATCATACATATTCCTGGCGATGCGGTTTGACTTATAGGTGAGAAGCACCTGGAACTCATGACGCTCCGCTGCTCTGATCATCTTCTGGAAGCCTGGGCGCTTGTCGCTCCGGCCGGAGATAGCACGGTCCTCAAAAGTCGCCACGACCTTGAGACTGTTCTGCTGAGCATACATTGTACACTCGGCCACCTGTTGCTCAATCGAAGCGTCATTTTGCGAGTTTGATGAATACCTTGCATAGATGGCAGCTGCGAGAGCTGGCTGTGCTTGTTCTTTCCTTCTTGCCATAAGCAGACCCCTTGCATTTTGAGTTGGCGTCTGCTATAATCGAAGTGCAGACGCTTTGAGTTCCTGGGCTGGGAACTTGTCGGACTGTATGCCCTGTACCATGTTTGCCCACATGGTACGGGGCGTTGTTTTTTACTCTGCACAGGATTTTTATCAGCGTCTGAACACCCTTATTCTGCTGATCCAACTGCTGGATCA
>CADCQU010000355.1 GCA_902803635.1 uncultured Lachnospiraceae bacterium
CCTCCTCGTCCTTGCCCTCACCGGCTGCCACGGGAAACAGGGCATCCCCGAATTTACGGTGCCGGAGACATTTGACGAGACAAAAAACTATGAAATCACGTTCTGGGCCAAAAATGATACCAATAAAGCACAGACGCAGATTTACGAGAAGGCCATCGCGGATTTCCAGAAGCTCTACCCCAACATCACCGTCAAGATGCGCCTCTACACGGACTACGGGAAAATTTATAACGACGTCATTACAAATATTTCCACCGGTACCACGCCAAATGTCTGCATCACCTATCCCGACCACATCGCGACCTACATGACCGGCGGCGGGGTAATGGTCGAGCTCGACAACGTCATGACAAATGGCAAATACGGCCTCGGCGGCTCGGAGCTTCGTTTTGACGGGCCGACAAAGGACGACATCATTTCGGAATACCTTTCGGAGGGCGTTCTTTCCGGCAAGCAGCTTGCCCTGCCCTTCATGCGCTCGACGGAGGCCTGCTACATCAACAAGGACCTGGTGGAGGCCCTGGGCTACACCGTTCCGGACGAGCTCACCTGGGATTTCATCTGGGAGGTCTCGGAGGCGGCCGCCGCGACGAAGCAGGCGGACGGCACCTACTCCGTCAACGGGCAGAAGGTGCTGATTCCCTTCATCTACAAGTCGACGGACAACATGATGATTCAGCTCCTCTATCAGGCGGACGCGCCCTACTCCACCGAGGATGGCCAGATTCTGCTCTTCAACGACACCACGGCCTCGTTCCTCAAGGAGGTTGCCTCGCACGCGAAGACGGGAGCCTTCTCCACCTTCAAGATTTCCGGCTACCCGGCCAACTTCCTGAACGCCGGCCAGTGCATTTTCGCGGTGGACTCCACCGCAGGCTCCACCTGGATGGGCACGGACGCGCCCCTCTCGGACATTGCCGAGGACAAAAAGGCGAAATTCACAACCGTCGTCAGCACGGTTCCGCAGCTCAATCCCAAGAGCCCGGAAATGATCTCCCAGGGGCCGTCGGTCTGCATTTTCAACAAGTCCGACTCGCAGGAGGTTCTGGCGTCCTGGCTCTTCACGCAGTACCTTCTGACAAATGACATCCAGATCGCGTATTCGGAGACGGAGGGCTACGTGCCCGTGACCTCCAAGGCGCGGGAGACGGCGGAATACAAGGAATATCTTTCCCTCTCTGGCACGGATGCCGCGCATTATGCAGTGAAAATCGACGCGACGAAAATGCTGCTGGACAACACCAGCAACACCTTCACGACGCCGGTCTTCAACGGCTCCGCCTCGCTCCGCGATGCCGCCGGCGAGCTCGTGGAAAATGTCACGAAGTCCGTGAAGCGGAAGGCGGTCGTGGACGACGAGTATATTAAGAAGCTCTACACGGATGTCACCGCCCTCTACCACCTCGGGCAGGGGAGCGGAAGCTCAAGCGGCCGCGCAGACCTCGGCCCGCTGCCCGGAACCGCCGTCGCGCTCATCGTGGTCCTTGTGGTGATCTGGTGCCTCATCCTCGTCTACGTCATCGTAGACCGCGCGCGAGCGAAGAAGAAGGGGAAGCAATAGAATTATCCAACGTGTCCGGCGGCCGCTCCCTCTTGCCTCCCCCTTGAGGGGGAGGTGGCACGGCGAAGCCGTGACGGAGAGGGGTACACCGCATTACCGGCGGCCGCTCCCCTTGCCTCCCCTTGAGGGGGAGCCAAGTTTGACGGAGAGGGGCTGCCCGAAGTTCCATCTTGACAAACGCATATAAAAAATGTATGTTTTTTTTGTAAGCATGTGGCAGGAACGCAGCGCCGTCGCCCTTCGGCGACCCTGTGGAAACGGACGCAACTGTTTTGTAATTTTGGAGAAAACCGTCCTTGTCCCTGCCCACACAGTTTCTTCTGTAGCCCCGCCAACGGCGGGAGAGACAAAAAGGGAGAGAACACTATGAAAAAGATTCTTGCAACAGTTTTGGCCTTCACCTGCGCCTTCGCACTCATGGGCTGCGGTGGCGGAAGCAACAGCAGCAGCGGTACTACCAGCGGCAGCAGCCAGCAGCAGGCGGACGACAAGAAGGGCGAGGGTGTCATGACCTACGACGAGTACGTAAAGGCCGACCTTGACACCGAAGTCACCATCGAAGCCTATGTCCAGGGCAAGCAGTCCTGGTGGGATAACAAGGCGAGCGTCTACGCGCAGGACAAGGACGGCGGCTACTTCCTCTACAACATGGCCTGCTCCCAGGATAATTACACGAAGCTGACCGATGGAACGAAGATCAAGGTCAAGGGCTACAAGGCCGAGTGGTCCGGCGAGGTCGAGATCGTGGACGCGACCTTTGAGATTGAGGACGGCAATTACATTGCGACTGCCGTGGACGTCACCGACAAGCTCGGCACCGACGACCTCATCAAGTATCAGAACCAGAAGGTCGCTTTCAAGGACATGACCGTCGAGAAGGTCAACGATGCCGGCGATGTCTTTATGTATAACTGGGACGGCTCCGGGAGCCGGGGCGATGACGTCTACTTCAAGGTCTCCAAGGATGGCAAGACCTACAGCTTCACCGTCGAGTCCTATCTCTGCGATAAGGACACCGAGGTTTACAAGGCCGTGGAAGGCCTGTCCGTCGGCCAGACCGTCGATCTCGAGGGCTTCCTCTACTGGTACGAGGGTGCCAACCCGCATATCACTTCTGTGAA
>CADCQU010000356.1 GCA_902803635.1 uncultured Lachnospiraceae bacterium
AAGGATGAGCCGCAGCATGGTGGTTTTCCCTTCTCCGGATGGTCCTACCAAACCGATGATCTCATGCGGATGCGCTTCAAAGGAAGCACCGCGGAAGACCTCGGTCCCGGTTTTATACGTGTAAGCCACGGATTCGACTTGAAGGCTGACACCGGTGGAACGATGTTCGTCCAGGAATACCTTTGCCTCTTCCCGCTTGCTGTAATCCTCCTGGGGCATGTCGATGATATCCATGAGACGTCCGGCGGAGGTGGTCAGACTTATCGCGCTTGGGACGATAGCGGTGAGCGAGCTGACCGCCCCGGTCAGGGTGCCGGAGAGGGATAAGAACATGGTCATGGAGCCGTAGGTGATGGCCCCGCTCCAGACCCTGTAAATGCCCCAGCCGTAGGAGCTGTAAGAGACCAGAAGCCCAACGAGCCCAAGGATTACGGAGGTGACGATGGACATCCTGGCAAATTCCAGACGCATATGGATATAGTCGCTTTGCAGCTGCTTCAGCCGCTGTGCATAGAGCCGCACGAGGTCAAAGGCCTTGATGGTCTGGATGTTGGAGAAGGTTTCCTGGTTGAAACCGGACATCTTTGCGGACATGGCGGCGCTCCGCTTGTTGTTGTTCTGCATACGGCTCAGCAGCCTGCGGGACATGAGGAGGGAAAACGGAATTCCCAAAAGAGCGAAAAACGCAAAGCTGGCATCGTTGACCAGAACCACGAACAAAGCGCTTCCAAAGCGGAAGAGGTTGATGATCAGGTTGGGGACAAAGCTTAGGACGCCGTTCGAGATTGCGGATGCGTCACTGGACCAGCGGGTCAGAAGGTCCCCGGTGTGGTAGGCGGTGAGGCTTTCCCAGTCCGTCACCATGATCCGGGTGAAAATATCTTCCTTAATTTCGGCGTCTACCCGCATACTGATCAGGCTGGAGATGTAATCTGTGATCTGGTTCAGGAAAATGTTGCCTACGGCGACGCCGATCATGATGGAAAATGTCTTGACCAGTTCCCCGGTACGGTGTCCCGTGATAATGTCTACCAGGTCACGGGAGACCATGCTGGTAAAGAGGCCGATAAGCGTGCCGCTCATACCCAGCAGGGTGTAAAAGATCATGGCCTTCCAGTAGCGGCGGGCGTATTGGTAGATCCAGATGGTCTGCCGCTTCATTTCCTTGAGCCGTCCGGCCTTGATGCGCTCTTTATAGAAACGTATTTTTTCCTTGAATTCACCAGCCATAATGTATGATGTCCTTATTTAATTAATATTTTGAACTTTCGGAGGAGGATGTTTCTGTTGGAGTGGACTGTTTTTTGTAAGAATTCCGAAAGTTGTTTGTTTTTTACGGGATTCTTCGGTGCTTCGCACCTCAGAATGACAAAAATATTACTTTTTGAGGCAACCGTACAGGTGGAAATGATTCCCTGGACTTCCTTTACCTTCCATTCAGATATGAATCGATGGCCTCCTTTATGACATGGGCGGCTTCGGGTTCCATATTGCAGGAGAGGCGCCAGATTCCCAGTCGTTTTACCGCTTCTTCGGCGAAGGCTGCATTTGCCTGTAGCATTTGCGGAGTCCAGACCGGAGAAATCAGCCGGTTTAAGAGGCGAAGGGCCTCCTGCTCGGGGGGGAGGGCTTCCACACGGTTTTCCGGTGCCTGTTTCAGGAAGACGATACCCCCGAACGGGGCGGAGGCATTTGTCGTAATGCCGGAAGTGCCGCACCAGGGCATGCCGTGGAAGAGAACGCTCCCGTCATCCGCCAGAGAGAGAAGCGAGAGGTCGCCGTTTACGAGGGGGGCCTGGAACTCCTGCTTCCAGAGGTTCGCGTGGGTGGATTTCCCGGTGCCGGAGGGGCCAGAGAAGGCCCAGACTCGGTCTCGGTAGAGGATGGTCGCGGAGTGCAGGGCGAAGAAGCCTTTTTGCTGGGCCATGAGAAGGAAGGCGTGGCGGATCGCGTGGAACAGATCCTCCTGAAGGGCACGAAGCCTTTCCTTCTCGAACGGTCGGGTGACGAAATAGCAAACCTTGGACCCGTCCTGCGAGAGCACCGCCAGCCGGATGTTCTGCATGGCCGGGAAGCGGAGATAATACTGGTTCTCGTCCGCAAAGAGCTCCAGATCGGAGGTTTGGAGGAGAAGAGTGCTGCCGGTGTAATCTGGAAGGTAGGCCTCTGTGACCGTGATGGTCTGGTCAATGCTTTCAAGGGAGACTTTCTCTGAATTCTCCCTTGAAGATGCGTTTTTTCTCTTTCTATCCGGCAAAGTGCTTTCTATTCTGCTTTCCGGGAAAGAAGTCACGTCTGCTTCGGCGCATTCCAGATTATTAATTGCAAGAAATGGTATAAACTCCCTCGAAAAGAAGTCGGCATTTCCACGCATTTGGACGGACAGGGGGCCGATTTTCAGCGTTCCGTAGAAGGGTTCGGCATCTGGAAAATGAAAGGTGTGGCCATTTGCCAAAAGACAGCCGCTGGCCGCAAGCTGGCGGAGGAAGGCATCATACTCTTCGCGGGCTTCCACCATCTCCTCGGGCGTAAGCCCGCTTTTTTTGGCGTACCAGGCAAAGGAATCCTCGTGCTCCAGGGATTCTACGATCAGGGCACCCGTTTCGTTGAGCTGAAAGCCCCTCGAAAAGGTGGCCACGGCCTGGCCGTAGGGGAGAAGGAAGGGGATATCGTGCAGGGTTGTAAGTAGGAAGTTCTTTGTCGTCATCATGGAAGGAGATCCTTTTCTTGGTTTTTGGGGTGGTGTTCTAAGATGCTTTCCCGTTGCGAAAAGCGTTGGGGTGTTCTATAATGAATCCATAGGGTTCGCAAGCCAAACAATTGCCAAATAATTTCTACTTGCACGGTTGGCTCACAAAGAAACGTTTTTTCATTTTGAGGTGCGCGTTCTTTGGACATCCCTGGATCGAATCGCCTACGGCGATGAGGGATGATGAAAAACACCGAAGAATTCTGTTAATGGTGATGAAAAACTTACGAGATTCTTCGCTTCGCTCAGAATGACAAACTTTCATATGGATGGAGAACCCCGCAATATGGATATGGAAAAGCGACGAAACACCAGAATATATACACGAGGTTCTTATGCAAACATCGAAAGCAAAAGCAGATATCGAACAGCTCCTCCGGAGCGGACAGAGCGTCCAGTTTTACCCCACGGGCTGGTCGATGTATCCGCTCATAACAAATGGCCGGGACCAGGTGATTGTGGTCCCTGTGGCGGACAGGAAGCTCCGCCGTGGCGACGTGGCGCTTTACCGCCGGGAGGGCAGCATCCTCGTGCTGCACCGGATCGTGCGCGTAAGGCCGGAGGGCTACTATATGGTCGGCGACAACCAGAAGGAGATTGAAGGCCCCCTCCGCCCGGAACAAATGCTGGGGGTGATGACCCATGTCATCCGGAAGGGTCGGACCATTTCTGTAAACAACCCTCTGTACCGGCTCTATTCCGGAACCTGGCTTCTGCTTCGGCCCGTCCGGCCCGCGATTTCCCGGACCGTAGCCGCCATTCGTAGGCCGTTCCGGAGGAAAAATAGTAAATAGGAAGAAACCCATTCTGTTTATGGACCGTAGCCACCGCCCGAATGCCGTTCAGGAGGAAGGATATTTAATAGGAAGAAATCCATCCTGGCGAGCGGTCTTCGAATGTACATAGAAGGGGCAAATGTCCATTCTGCCTTATTATACGCCCGAACCGCTATTTTGTGAAGCTGTGATTTCGACAAATGGAGTATTGCGCTTATGGACGCTTAAAGATAAAGCGCCCCTTGTAGAAGGAGTTCTCTGTTCGGAACAGGCTGTGTCGTATTGACTGGTCTGAAGGAAAGGAAGGTGAAAAGTTATGAAGAAAATGACGCGGCTCCTTGTAGCTCTTCTCTTTGCCGTTTTGATAAGCGGCGTATTTGCCGTACCGGTGTTCGCAATGCAGATCTTCGTGCGCACGCTTACGGGGAAGACCGTCACGCTGGATGTCGATGCGAGCGATACGATTGAGAACATCAGAGTGAAAATTCAGGATAAGGAGGGTATCCCTCCGGAACAACAAAAGCTGATTTTCGCCGGAAAAGTCCTTAAGGAAGGCCGGACGCTCGCGGATTACAACATCCAGAAGGAGAGCACCCTGCAGCTGGTACTGAGCACAAAAATCGTGATTTCAAATGAGGAAGAGCTCCTTGCCTTCCGCGACCGCGTGAACAAGGGGGAAATTTACCTTGAAGCGTCTCTTGCCGCCGACATCCAAATGTCCCGCAAGGACTGGGTTCCCATCGGTACCAGAGTAAGACCTTATACAGGTACTTTTAACGGGCAGGGCCACACGATCACCGGGCTAAACAACGCGGAGGTGGTGGACGAAGCTTCCGAAGGTTCCTCGGGCCTGGTTATCATCGGCGAAGGAGAGGAAAATTTTCCTGCGGACATTTTGGTCGGTCTTTTTGGAGTTGTCGGGAGTGACGGAGAGGTGAAGAACGTGACTCTTGCGGATGCCAGTCTGGAAGGGTACTCCTCCACGGGAGGTATTGCAGGTATTAATGAAGGGTATATATTCAATTGCTCCGTTACCGGGACAAGCGGCATCAACGGGGGTACTGCACAAGGCGGCGGAGCGGGTGGCATTGCAGGGAAAAATAACGGCATTGTCGAGAGATGCGTGTTCTCCGGAGCCTTTGTCTGTATCAGTGAATGCGATTGGAGAAACTATGTCGGAGGCGTTGTCGGGATTAACGGAGCAAATGCAACGGTAAGCCGGTGTGCCAGCTGCGGCACCGGGGAGGTGTACTGCGGAACTGGCGGTCGTGACGGTCGTGACATTGCCCTCGGCGGCCTTGTCGGGCGGAACGAGGGGACGATTAGCTCCTGCTATAACACAATCTCCGTACATACCGTGCGTGATAACAACTATCTCTATCTCGGGGGCATCACGGGCCATAACATCGGCAAAGGCAGAGTCAGCGCCTGTTACAATACAGGCAGCATTTCCACAAGCACGGAAGACCCGGATCAGGTAATCGCGATAGGCGGCCTTGTCGGCCGGAATAACGGTCGGGTGGAACAAGGCTACAATACGGGAACGGTTCCGCATAGCCGCGTCCTTCGCTACCAGGGCGGCATCGTCGGCTGGGACGAGAGTAAAGGTGTCCGGTACTGCTATATGCTTAGCGGTACGTCTGAGGATCTGGGGTACTACTGCAACGAAGTATTGAACGCGAGTCTGACCAACGCCCAGCTGCGGGAGCGTGCGTCCTTTGGCGCCTGGGACAAAAGACCGCAGCAAATGCGTCAGAACTGGACGCTCTGCGAAAATTCGACCTACCCCAGGCTGAAGGCATTTGCTACGTACACGCTCTCCTACAATGGCGATGGCAGTACCGGCGGCGAGCCGCCGCTGGGGAACCTCTACCAGCCGGGCGACCACGCCGAGCTTGCAGGGCCCGGCACGCTGGAAAAGGAGGGCGAGGCCTTTGCCGGCTGGAATACCGCCCCAGACGGCGGCGGCCAAAGCTTCGCTCCCGGCGATACAGTGTATATGTACGAGAATCTGACTCTTTACGCGCAGTGGGTTCAGGAAGATCCCCGGTACTTCGTCGCACACTCGCTGAGCTTAAACGACGATATCGGCATCAACTTCTTCGTCGATCTTTACGGTGCGGATCCGGCAAATGCGTCCGTCCTCTTTCGTTGGAACGTGGAGGAGGCAAATGGCCAGGTCTCCGAAAAATCCGAGACGGTGGAGCTCAAATATATTGAGAGGGTTCCCGAGGGAAGGCCGGGGGCGGGCTGCTACAAGGTACCGGTGCATGTTGCATCTAAGGAGATGACGGACCTTGTGCAGGCGACACTCCTCCTGGACGGTGAGGCCGTGGCGACGGACCATTATTCCGTGCGGGCATACGCGAAGACGATCCTGGCCGACACGGAGCATACGACCTACAGTGAGGCGCTTTGGAATCTCGCACGGGCCATGCTGATCTACGGCGCGAAGTCGCAGCTTGTGTTCCATTATAAGACAAATGCGCTGGCGGACGAAGGGATTGGCGAATATGCGCTCACTGCTCCGGTCGGGCTTACGAAGAACGAGAACCTTGCGGATTTGGCGGCCTTTGGGCTGAAGCTCCAGGGCGCCTCCCTCGTCCTTCGGACAAAGACGCTGTACCGGCTGTATTTCGAGATCACGGACGAAGAGGCATTTGCCAAGACAAATGTCTCCCTGGACGGGACGGCTCTGCAGTGGCAGAGGAAGCCGGACGGGACTTATATCTACTATGAGATAAAGGAAATTGCGGCAAGCAAGGTTCTGGAGATGCATGCACTTGTCTTTTCTGGCGGCGGAGAGAGCGTGACGGCCACGGTCGGCCCGCAGGACTATATCCAAACCGCCATGGAGGGGACGGACGAGGGGCTGCAGGCTGTTGCAAATGCACTCTATGATTATAGCGTGGCGGCGGATACGTATTTTAGAGGAGAGATGAGATGAAAAAGAGCCTTGAGAATCCGGAGGTACAAGTGATCTTTTTTACGAAGGAGGACGTGGTGACGGCCTCCCCCTTCGGCACGCCGGACGAGGACGAGTTGATTCAGGGGAAGCCTTAAGAATCATAATAGTGTAAAACTGCCTGTTACTCTATTCAGGTGCTCGCGTTTTTTGTCATTCTGAGGAGCGAAGCGACGAAGAATCCCGTCAACTTTGCGAAAAAACTTACGGGATCCTTCGCTTCGCTCAGGATGACAAAACCTTTCACAATGCAGAACAACCTTTTCGGAGGGGCCGCCTGAACTGTAACAACTGCCC
>CADCQU010000357.1 GCA_902803635.1 uncultured Lachnospiraceae bacterium
AAGCCCACCAAGGCCCCCGAGCCGACAAAGGCTCCGACGCCAACGGTAACCCCGACCTTAAAGCCGGAGGAGGATGTGCTCCTGCCCGAGACGGAATCGATTCCGGTTCCGGGGCTTGATTCCGTGATTAGTCCTGCCCCGAGCGAGGTGGACCTTGGACCGGGAAGCACCGACGTGGATTTTGATCCAAATGACCCGGATGTGGACTATGGCCCGCAGAATCCCGGCGATGTGGACTTTGGCCCGAACGGCAAAGATGTGGACTTCGGTCCCAACGAGCCCGATGATATCGATTTCGGTCCGACAAATATATTTTAACAATATACCTTTGGAGGATTCCTTGTCCTTCAAAAGTTATTGTTCAGCTTCCTCAGCTTTTTCATCCTGAGGAGCGCGTCCTTCGGACAAGCCTGAATCGAATCGCCTACGGCGATGAGGGGAGGTAATGCTGCGAAGAATCCCATCAATCTTTTTCGAGAATATTGATGGGATTCTTTGCTTTTACCTGCTACTTTATCAATGTTTTCAAGAAGCCAAGATCGCTTCTTGAGAGGCCTTGTATGCCAGGGCAAGAGGTTATGGCGCAGGAGACCCTTGGGTTCTGTTCTGAAAACAACGGCAAGAGAAGGGTCCTGTCGGATCTTATGCACTTTGAAGGTGATTCTTGTATTTGACAATGATTTTAAGCCTTTATAAGGAGGAAATATGTACACGCCAGCAGAAATTGCAAATCGCTATGCGGAGGTTGGAGCCGCGAAGACGAAGCTTTCCATCGCGAAAATGCTGATCCTCGGTATTTTTGCGGGCATTTTCATCGCCCTCGGCGCGGTGGGGAGCCAGGTGGTGGCCGTCGGCCTCGACAAGGCCCTGGGCCGGTTCCTCGGAGCCCTCGTCTTCCCGGTCGGCCTCATGATGGTCCTCGTGGCCGGCGCGGAGCTCTTCACCGGCAACAACCTCATTTTTCTTTCGGTTCTAAGCCGCAAGGCCACATTTGCCGGCATGCTCCGCAACTGGTTCTTCGTCTACATCGGGAATTTCATCGGCAGCCTTTTGGTGGCATTTGTCCTGCCTGCCTGCCACGGCTTTTCCATGTATGACGGGACGGCCGAGCTCAAAGGGAAGCTTGCGGAGACGGTGGTTTCCACGGCAAATGCCAAGGCCGGGTTGTCGTTTGGCGATGCCTTTTTGCGGGGCATCCTCTGCAACTTCCTCGTCTGCATCGCGGTCTGGGTCTCCTTCGCCGCGAAGGACCTTGCCGGGAAGATTCTGGGCCTGGTCCTGCCCATCATGCTCTTTGTTCTGAGCGGGTACGAGCACAGCGTGGCCAACATGTATTTCGTCCCCGCCGGCATTTTCACCGCCCAGTTTTACGGTCTTTCGGCAAATGCCCCCACCTGGGGTGCCTTCCTCCTCGGCAACCTCCTCCCCGTCACCCTTGGCAACATCGTCGGCGGATGCCTTCTCGTTGCCGGCGGCTACTACCTTGTCTACATCCACGGTACTGACAAATAAAATAGTTTCTGCAAAAAAAGCGATGCCGGGTTTTTACGGTGTCGCTTTGTGCTACAATGTCGAAAAGCGGTTTGCATTTGCCGTATCGAACGGATGCGGAAAGGGGGAAGTATGCAGGAGAATGCGCGGACGTACAAGACCTCGGTGCTTTTGAGGCGGTTCTGGCCGTACCTGGCGAAGTATTGGAAATTGATGCTGAACGACCTTTTCATGGCGGGGCTCACGACGATCTGCGACATCGTCCTGCCGATGATCATGCGGCAGCTCACGAACTCCGCGCTCGGCTACACGGCCCCGCTCACGGTGCACTCGGTGCTGTTCATGGCGGGGGTCTACATCGTTCTTCGGCTTATCGACGGCGGGGCGAGCTTCTATATGCAGGCCCAGGGCCATATCATGGGAGTCTATATCGAGACGGATATGCGAAGAGACGCCTTCGCGCATTTGCTGCGGCTCTCGGACTCCTACTATGCGAATACCAAGATAGGCCAGCTCATGGGCCGGATTACCAACGACCTCTTCGACGTGACGGAATTTGCCCACCACTGTCCGGAGGAATTTTTTATCGCGGGAATCAAGATTATCGTCTCCTTCGCGATTCTGTGTACCTTTAACGTGCCGCTTACGCTCATCGTCTTCGCCTGCGTCCCGCTCATGATGGTGGTCTCCGTAAAGATCAACCACCGTCTCCGCGCGGCCTTCAAGCGGCAGCGCCACCAGGTTGGCGAGCTCAACGCGGCCATCGAGGACAGCCTCCTCGGACAGCGCGTGGTCAAGGCATTTGCCGGGGAGGCCGAGGAGAAGCGGAAATTCGAGGAGGGGAACATCACCTTCCAGAATATCAAGAAGAAGACCTACTATTTCATGGCGGCCTTCGGCACCTCGACGCGCCTCTTTGACGGCCTCATGTACACGGTCGTCATCCTTGCAGGCGGGCTTTTTCTCACGCAGGGCTATATCAATGCAGGCGACCTCGTGGCGTATATGCTCTATGTATCGACGCTCATCGCCACCATCCGCCGGATCGTCGAATTTGCCGAGCAGTTCCAGCGGGGCATGACCGGCATCGAGCGATTTGTCGAGATTATGGACACACCGGTGGACATCGAGGACGCGCCTGACGCGAAGCCCCTCGTGGTGACAAATGGCGAGATCCGTTTCGAGGACGTTTCCTTTGAGTATCCGGATGACCACAACGAGGTGCTACGGCATTTGAATCTTGTCATTCACGCCGGCGAGAGCGTCGGCCTCGCGGGGCCCTCGGGCGGTGGCAAGACGACCCTCTGCAGCCTTATCCCGCGGTTCTATGAGCCGACGGAAGGCCGGATCCTCATCGACGGGCAGGACATTTCGAAGGTGACGCTGGAGAGCCTCCGAAACGCGGTGGGAATCGTGCAGCAGGACGTCTACCTCTTTAGCGGGACGGTGCGGGCGAATATCGCCTACGGGAAGCCAAATGCGACGGACGAGGAGGTGCAGAGGGCGGCGGTCCTTGCGGGCGCGGACGAGTTCATCCGTGATTTGCCAAATGGCTACGACAGCTATATTGGCGAGCGTGGCGTGAAGCTTTCCGGCGGCCAGAAACAGAGGATATCGATCGCGCGTGTTTTCCTGAAAAATCCGAAAATACTTTTGCTCGATGAGGCGACCTCGGCCCTCGATAATGAGAGCGAGATTCTGGTCGGGAAGAGCCTTATGCGGCTGGCGAAGGGGCGGACCACGCTCACCATCGCGCACCGCCTCACCACAATCAAAAATGCGGACCGGATTCTGGTGCTCGAAAAGGACGGGATTACGGAGGAGGGCAGCCACGAGGAGCTATTAAATAGGAAGGGAATCTACTGGCGGCTCTGGAACGGACTGGAAGAGGAGGATCTGTGAGATGAACCTGCACTGGGAGGATGGATTTTCGATTAAGGTGGAAACCATGGGGGACGAGGTGGTGATCTCCGCAAATCGCGAGGGGCTGCTTTCCCTTGCAAATCACCTTCGCGGCCTTGCGGAGGAGGAGCCGGGAACCCATTTACATCTCGATGCGTACAACTCGCTGGAGGACGGGTCGAAGGAGTTGGTGCTGGTGAAAATCTGAGGAGGATTTGCATGAACAGACGGAATTTTCAGAAGGAGATGGAGGACGTGATTTCGGCAAATGCAAGGGCGGGGCGCATTCCCCGCCTTCTTTTGCACAGCTGCTGTGCACCGTGCAGCTCGTATTCCCTGGAAATGCTGACGGAGCATTTTCTGGTGACGGATTTCTACTATAATCCGAACATTACCCGGCGGGAGGAGTACGAGAAGAGGGAGGAGGAGCTTGCGCGGCTCATCGCCGCCCAGCCCCACCGGCATCCCGTGACGTTCCTACGTGGAAAGTATGATCCGGAGAGCTTTTTTGCGCTTGCGAAGGGTCTGGAAAGCTGCCCGGAGGGCGGCGAGCGGTGCTTTCGCTGTTACGAGCTGCGGCTTCGGGAGGCCGCCAAGGTCGCGGCGGAGGGGGCATTTGACTATTTTACAACCACGCTCACCATCAGCCCCTTCAAAAATGCGCAGAGGCTCAACGAGATCGGGGAACGCCTGGCGGCGGAATTTGCCGTGGCCTGGCTCCCCACCGACCTCAAGAAAAAAGGCGGCTACCAGCGCTCCATCGAGCTTTCCAGAGACTACGACCTCTACCGCCAGGACTACTGCGGCTGCATTTATTCCGAAGCCGAGGCGCGGCGAAGGAGGGAGGAACGGATGGAGAAATAAGAAAAGCAAGAGAAAAATCGAAAATATTTTCGACTTTTCTCTTGCTTTTTTGGAAAGAAGGGAGTATATTAAAAAGAAAGAACACATGTTTGGATTTTTTGCGATAGCTTATTGCTTGCAAATTTCTGTCCAGGCTTCATCATCAATCTCCTGCTTCCGAAAATATAGGCGACGGTCGGCTTCGGTGATGGGGCGGATGACGCGGCAGGGATTGCCGGCGGCCACGACCCAGTCGGGGATGTCGCGGGTCACGACGCTTCCGGCCCCGATGACGGTGTTGCTGCCGATGTGAACACCCGGGCAGATGACGGTGTTCCCGCCAATCCAGACGTTGTCGCCGATGGTCACCTCGATGCCATATTCGTAGAGCGTGTTGCGGGTGTCCGGGTGCACCGGATGGCCGGCCGTGTAGATGGCTACGTTAGGCGCGAGCTGGCAGTTGTCCCCGATGCGGACCTTTGCCACGTCGATGATGGTGCAGTTGTAATTTGCAAAGAAATTCTTGCCGACTTCGATCTTGGTCCCGTAGTCGCAGTAGAAGGGCGGGTTGATAAAGGCATTTTCCGATTTTCCGAGGAGCTCTTTGACAATGTCCTTGAGGGTATCGAAATCGGAGCGGTCCGCCGTGTTCAGCGCCTGAGTCAGGCGGCGGGCCCGTTTCTGCTCCTCAAAGACGGCATCGTCGGAAATGTAGACCAGACCGCGGTCGCGGCGTTCGAGGTTGTTCATGGGAGGCCTCCTTACTAAATAATTATACGATTATTATAGTTACTCTATTCAGATGACCATCCTTTTCTGTCATTCTGAGGAGCGCGTCCTTCGGACATCCCAGAATCGAATCGCCTACGGCGATGAAGGAAGATGAAAAACGACGAAGAATCCTGTTAACTTTGCGAAAAAACTTACGGGATCCTTCG
>CADCQU010000358.1 GCA_902803635.1 uncultured Lachnospiraceae bacterium
GTTCAAATTTTTAAAATCCTGCCGGTTCACCGCCTTGTCCACGATATCGCAGACCTTGTCAACGGAATTAACGATTTCCCTCTCCGTCATACATCCTCCCTTCCCCGCCGAAACCAAGTCCCACGGCGGTAATCACATTTGCCTTTCTTCCTATTGTATAGCGGCTCATTTGCCCGTCAGAAGCGCCACAAGGTCGGTGTTCATGAACTCGAGCTGCGGGAAAATGCCCGCCCAGTTCATATAGAACACGACGATTCCGAGGATGATCAGGGCGTTCCCAAGAACCTTGTTCTTCGTAATCCCCTCCCGGAAGAAAATGTAGCTGAGTATCACCACCCAAATGTTGGCGATGGACTCCATGACGGGGCCATTTTTGTAGTCGACCCCCATCCGGTACGCAAACATCGAAAGCCCCATGCCGACGAACATCAGTCCGTACCCGGCAATGACCTTGAAATTCAGATATTCCTTAATAAAGTTTTCGTGGGGTTCCTGGGCCGCCTTCTTCAAGAGCACCTGCGCGAAGGACGCGACGGTGGCCGAGGCGGCGATGAGCAGGATCCACGGACTGATATCACTTCCCAGCATCTTTGTTCACCAACATTATCCCTGCAAATATGATGACGACCCCGAGGAGGTTCGTCGGTGTAATTTGTTCCTTAAACAGCAGCGCCGCCCACAGCATCGACCAGAAAATGGCGAAGGCGCGGTTCGCGTAGGCGATGGAGAGGTCGAACCTCTTGATAATCTGCTGCCAGACGATGGCATAGACCCCCAGGTCCACCACGCAGAGCGCGACCCAGAAAAGCCCCCAGAACGACAGCAGCTCGTGCCTCGCCGCCATTTTCATGCAAATGCCGGAGCCCGTGTAGATCACAACCCCGAGCTGGATGGCCAAAATGGACAGCGGTGTCAAATGCCGGCCGGACCCGCCGGCCGCTTGTTCGGTGCTCATTTGTCAACTTCCTTTCTAAGTATAATATCCCAGGACGTGGTCCCTGCCCCCTATCATAACATATTTTTGAAAAAAAACAAAATAATTACTCCATTTCTTGAAAAATATGGTAAAATGGTTTTTGCACGCGGGAAACCCGCAAAAATGCCCTTCCCCCGAGGGTCGGGCAATAAAAATCCCATAATAAATACGAGGAGAGGGAGAAAATGTCTGAAGTGATCGAAGCAACTGCAACTGAAGAACTGGCTGCCGCAGCGGAGGCCATCGCCGCGACTCCCGACATCGAGGAGATCGCCGCCGAAGCACCCGCCGTCGAAGCCCCTGCTAAGGAGGCTCCCGCCGAGAGCATGGAGGACTACCAGAACGAGCTGAATTCCTCCATGCGCACCCTGAAGGTGGGCGACATCGTGGACGGAACCGTGGCCGGCATCTCGGACACGGACGTGACCGTGGACCTTGGCTACTATGCGGAGGGCATCATCCGCTTCGCCGACTACTCCGGCGACCCCTCCTTCTCCGTGAAGGAGAGCGTGAAACCCGGCGACCCCGTCAAGGCAGTCGTCAAGCGCATGGACGATGGCCACGGCAACATCCTCCTTTCGAGGAAGGACGCCGAGGAAAAGCTGGCCTGGGAGAAGTTCAAGGCCATGGAAGAAGACAAATCCGTCGCCGAGGTCGTGGTCAAGGAAGCCGTCAAGGGCGGCGTCGTGGCCTATCTTGATGGCGTCCGCGCCTTCATTCCGGCCTCCAAGCTTTCCCTGAACTACGTCGAAGACCTCAACACCTTCGTCGGCCAGACCATCCCGGTCCGTGTTATCCAGACCGAGCGCGACGGCAAGAACAAGCTCGTCCTCTCCTCCCGCGAAGTCCTTCGCGAGCGCGCAAACGAGGCGAGGAACGAGGCGAAGGCCCGCCTGGTGAACAGCCTCCAGGTCGGCAGCGTCATCGAAGGCACCGTCGAATCCCTCCAGGATTACGGCGCATTTGTCGGCCTCGGAAATGGCATCGACGGCCTCGTCCATGTCTCCCAGATTTCCTCCAAGGGCCGCATCAAGCACCCGAAGGATGTCCTTAACGTTGGCGACAAGGTCAAGGTCAAGATCACCGGCATCAAGGACGGCAAGATCTCCCTGTCCATGAAGGCCCTCGACGACAAGGCCCCCGAAGAGCACCCCGCCGAAGAGGAGAAGGTCGTCCTCCCGAAGGTCGAGAAAATCTCCACCAACCTCGGCAGTCTCCTCAAGGGCTTCAAGTTCGACTGATTGTTAATAACAAAATTAGCTCGGCCCACCCCAGCCTCCAAAAAGGTATCTGGGATGGGCCTTTTTCAATTCCCTCCCCTTGCCTCCCCCTCAGGGGGAGGTGGCACGGCGAAGCCGTGACGGAGAGGGGCGCCGCAGGAAAGCCGCTGCATAATGAACTCGTCATCCCACTGTAACGCCGTCTTTTCCACAACAAACCTATGATTCTTCCCAGTTAAGAGCCTTCCCTTCCGTCCTAACATATGGTATCATGTATACATCGAAACGGAGGGCTTTGCCATGGGAATCTACCTGAATCCGGACAACAGGACATTTGTGGAAATTGCAAATGCAGACATTTATGTCGACAAGACCGAAATGCTCCGCATCACCAACAAATTTGTCAACAGCGTAAACAAATACGTCTGCATCTCCAGACCCCGGCGCTTCGGGAAGACATTTGCCGGAAACATGCTGACCGCATACTACTCCAAGGGCTGCGACTCACGCGAGCTCTTTTCCAGGTTCAAAATCGCCTCCGACCCCGGCTTTGCCGAGAAGCTCAACAAGTTCAACGTCGTCAAAATCGACATGAATAGCGAGTACCAGAACGCCGGGAATAAAAAAACGTTTCTCAAGGCCTTGAAAAGGGAAATCAAAGCAGAATTTATCCGGGAATTTCCAAATGTCCACTTCCAGAAAAACGACACGCTTGCCAAATGCATCCTCCGCGTCTATGCCGAGACAAAGGAGACCTTTATTTTCCTCATAGACGAGTACGACGTACTCGTCCGCGAACAGGTAAGCGAGAAGCTCCTCTCGGAGTACCTCTCGCTCCTTAACGGCCTTTTTAAGAGCGACACCCTGCGCCCCGCCATTTCCCTGGCCTACCTCACCGGGATCCTCCCGGTCGTCCGCGACAAGATCCAGTCCAAGCTGAACAATTTCAGGGAATACACGATTCTGAGTGCCGGCCCGCTGGCGGAATATGTCGGCTTCACGGCAGAGGAGACTGAGGCGCTGTGCAGGGATTACGGGATAGATTTCGAAGAGTGCCGCCGCTGGTACGATGGCTACCGTCTGGACGGGAGGGAAATCTACAACCCGGAGTCCGTAGTTCTTTCCATTGAGCAGAAGGCGTTCGGCGGCTATTGGAGCCAGACCTCCTCCTACGAGGCGATTTCCGACCGCATCCGCGAGAATTTCGCCGGGACGAAGGACGCGGTCATACAAATGCTGGCAGGCGAGAGCGTGGAAGTGAACACGCGCTCCTACCTCAATACGATGACCGACTTCACGTCGAAGGACGACATCCTCGGCTATCTGATTCATCTTGGCTACCTCGCCTACGACCGCGAGTCCGGCACCTGCCGCATCCCCAACAAGGAAATCCGCGTGGAGTGGGAACTCGCCCTTAAAAAGGTACCGGAGGAATACGCCGTCACCACCCAGATCATCCGCGACTCCAAAATGCTCCTCGAAAGCACCTGGGCAGGCGACGCCGAGGCCGTCGCCCGCGCCCTCGACGTCACGCACATTCACGTCACCAGCAACCGCAGCTACAACAACGAGGACGCCCTCCAGAGCGCAATCTACCTCGCCTACCTCTACGCCCTGAACCTCTACACGGTCGTCCGCGA
>CADCQU010000359.1 GCA_902803635.1 uncultured Lachnospiraceae bacterium
AGGAAACGGGCTGTGAGCGCATTTGGAGCGCGGATCCTTCGGTGTGGAATCGCCATGCGCCAATCCTGTTTCCATTTGTCGGGAAGGAAATCGACGGGAAATACCGCATAAACGGCAGGGAGTACGAGATGAAGACGCAGCACGGCTTTGCCAGGGACTTGGAGTTCACCTGCGTGGAGGAGACTGCACAGTCGGTAAGCCATGTACTGTGCTCCTCCGAGGCGACGAAGGCCATATTCCCATTTGATTTTCGGCTGGTGGTGCGGCACAGGCTCGATGAAAAGAATCCGCGAATGCTTCATGTCGAATGGGAGGTTTCCAACACGGGGATGGAAACTATGTACTACGCGATTGGCAGGCATCCAGGATTTCTGCCGCCGGAGGGTGTAA
Organism: uncultured Lachnospiraceae bacterium; assembly: GCA_902803635.1. Lineage (GTDB taxonomy): Bacteria > Bacillota > Clostridia > Lachnospirales > Lachnospiraceae > Chordicoccus. The sequence continues at coordinate 391 of CADCQU010000359.1, forward strand.
AGAAGGAAGATTGTTATCTTGGTTTCCCGGGGCGGGAGCATCTTAGCTACATCAGCGTAGACCCGGCTGGCTTTGCCATTCCGGGAACGCTGCATGCGCTGGATCTTCAGGATTTCCTTGTGGGCTATAGCCCGAGCCTGCCGGAGACCTGGATCTTCGAAAACCATCAGGTTGCGGCAGTTCAGATCGTGCGGCCGGATAAAGCACCGTGGGTAACGCTTTCCTGCGAGGAGTTCCCGATTCTCGCGGTATGGGCCAATCCGGCGGGGCCGTTCATTTGCCTTGAGCCCTGGTGCGGCCGTACCGACGATGAAGGCTTTACCGGGGAAATGACCGAGAAGGTCTGCGAGGAGCATCTTGCCGCAGGGGAGACGAAAAAGATTGGCTATCGTATTGAGTTTCATGCATAAGGCCTGAAAATGGCAGACAGGGGACGGTCCTCTGTCCCCTGATAAGAAGAGGAGACAGAGAATCGTCCCCTGCCGTCTGATTGCTGACTTCCGTAAGAAAAGGAGACAGAGAACCGTCCCCTGTCTCCTTATTCCACAGGCCCGAAATATTTCAGGCCGAGCATCGTCAGATCGTCAAATTGAGGCGCCTCCTTGACAAATGCATCGACAGCGGTGCGTACCCCCGCAAGGATCTCCTTCTGTGAAGCACCGTCGGGGATTGCGTTGAGTGCCTCGAGGGTGCGATCCGTGCCGAAAAACTTGTAGTCCGCGTCCGTCGCCTCGGCGACACCGTCGGTATAGACAAAGATACTGTCCCCCTTTTTGAGCTGGATCTCGGTATTCTTGTATTTGGATTTTTTCATTGCGCCGATAGCAATACCGTGCTTATCTTTCAGCAGCTCGTATCTGCCGCCGGTGTTGACCATCGGGTACTCATGGCCTGCGCTTGCGGTGGTAAGGATCCCGGTGCTGATCTCAAGAATGCCCAGCCAGACGGTTACGAACATATGGGCATCGTTATGGGCATAGACCTGTTTGTTGACTCTCTCGAGAATCTCCGCAGGCGTTCCGCCCATCATGGCGTGGTCGTTGATAAGAATTTTCGAGGACATCATAAACAGTGCCGCCGGAATCCCCTTACCGGATACGTCTGCGATAACCAGTGCAAGGTGATCATCGTCAATCATGAAGAAATCATAGAAATCACCGCCGACCTCCTTGGCCGGATCCATGGAAGCATGAATATCAAATTCCGGCCGGTTCGGAAATGCCGGAAAGATCGAAGGCAGCATGCCTGTCTGAATACTGGTGGCGACGTTCAGCTCCGCGTTGATGCGCTCCTTCTCCGCAGTGACCTGCGCAAGCTCTCGTATGTATTTTCGAATGCCCTGTTCCATCTTGTTTAAGGAGTCCGCCAGAGCCTCCAGCTCGTCGCCGGTGTGGATGTCCACCTGGAAAGACACGTCCTTATCGATGTTGGAGACCATCTCGCTGGAGGCCTTCTCCAGGAGCTCAACGGGACGTATAATATTCATTTTAATGTTCCGATAGAATAGGAGACCACCCAGCACCGTCACAAGAACGATAACGGCAATCGCGATCAGCGCAAAGAGCAGAATCGTTTGAATGAGTTCGGGCATAGAATATTCCACGCTCACGATGGCAACGCTTTTTCCGGAGCTGTCATGCACGGGAACCCAGATGGTACCGCAAAGGCCATATTCGGGGCTATAGCTCAGGAGAAAGTCCTCGGGGGGATTGTCGGAGAGCACAGCCTGCGCAAGCTCGGTATCCGTCTCGGATCCCTTCTTCTTGTCTCCGAGAACGTCATCGCTTTCGGCCGACCACAAGGCCGTCGCCGTATCCCCCTCATAGACGAACACAAAGTGATGACGAAAACCAAATACCTCCTTGGTTTTCTTTAGGAAGTCGTCAGCCTCCTGATAATGCTCATCTTTTTCCAGGGTATCCAGATAGCCCTGGATCCGGTCTCCGTCAATGTGATCCGCCGCGAGCCGCCCCACCGAAAGTGCCTTCTGGCCAATTTGATCGATCTCGGTATAAAAATAGAGACTTCCCACCAGCACGCTGACACCAATGCAAATGATAAGCGTCTGGATGACCAGTGCTTTGATGAACTTTCCGCCGATCGTCCGCTTCCTGCCTTTTTTTGTTGTATCCATGGCCCTGTCCGTGCTCCTTTCCGGAGTGAATCCTGCCAATTACCATACGAAAGCTTCCTACACCCTGTTAACGCCACCGAAAGGCCGCACAGCAAAACAGGCTGTAACGGCCTTTCGTCTTTCTTACTCGAATTCGAACGCTTCACTGAACCCTGTAATATCAAAAATTTCCTGCACGGGCGGCGTGAGGTTTCGGATGACCATCTCTCCCTCATCCTCCATTTCCTGTGCGACACCAATCAGAACACGAAGCCCGGCACTGGAAATATAATCCAGCTTTCCAAGATCAAAAACCAGCTTCGTCGCGTCATCAAATATTTCCTCGATCTTGTCCTCCAAATCCGGAGATGTCAGCGTATCCAGTCTTCCTTCAAGATAAAAAGTATATTCCGCTTCATTTCTCGTCACCGTTATAATCAGGTTGTTATTATCGCTCATGTTATCTCCCTTTCCTATATTTCATAAACTAACTCTACTTGTACGGTTGATCCAAAAAGTCACGTTTTCTGTCATTCTTCGGTTGCCTCAGCATGCAGAAAAACGTCCAGTGAACGTTTTTCTGTCTCGCTCAGAATGACAAGCTCTTTATATGAAATACGTTCCTTTTATGCGTTCAACCGTACAGCTGGAATTAACTGCCTGAACAGATAATCGGACTTCTGTTCTTCCAAACAGAGAGAGTCTCGCTGACCCTTTCATACCAGCCGTTCTCAAAGAACCTGCATTTGGTCAGATCCTCGCCAAAGAAGTCCTTTTTCGCACTGGAATACAGGAAGCCCATCGCCCTGCAGCCGCCCGTGCAGTATGTAAACCATTTGCAGGCTCCGCATTTTTGGTTATTCCTTCGCACGTCCCCGACCGTTGCACAGACATTGTCGAGATATCTTCCCGGCCCAAGGATATCCTTAAGCCTGTCCCTGTGCAGATTTCCGAGGGACACGCCCATTTTCTGCATGGTTCCCGACACCTGGATGCAGGGGACAACTTCCCCCGACGAAGTGACTGCGACCATGCCCCGGTTGCCCCTGCAGCCGGGGAAGGTATCACGATATTCTCCCTCCGCATAGCATACGGGAACGATCCGGAAGCTTTCATCTTTTGGAGAAAGCCTTAAAAACTGCCAGATGTCAATCTCCATCTTCATGCCGCTCTCGATGTATTCCTTCGCGAAAGCCAGCAGCTTCTCATAATATTCCTCCATGCCGAGGCAGGCGTCTCCGGCGTTTTCGAACCAGCGCGGCACCTCGGTCGTCCGGATAATGCGCATCTCTTTAACGCCAAGCGCATGCAGTGCTTTCGCCGTCGGCATCATCGTGTGAACATTTTTCCGGTGCACCTGCGTCTGCGCCTTCACGTCGAAGCCGTTTTCTATACACAGCTTCATCGCTTCAAGGGTCTTCTCTTCAGCCCCTTTTCTGTTCCGCATCCAGTCGTGATAGCCTATGCCGTCAAAAGAAATCTTGACAAGCGGACGGCAGCCGATCTCCTTCAACTCATCGAGGATCTTCTGCGTGATATAATAGCCGTTTGTATTGAGCTCCTCGACAAACATCCCGCGCTTATGAATCTCCCGCACGATGTCCATAAAGTGCTTGTGCACCATGGGCTCGCCGCCGGTTATGGTCAGTGCGTGGATGCCCAAGGCTTCTGCCTGGTCAAACAGGTCGCACAGCTCCTCATAGGTCCACTCTGTCATAAGAGGGGCGTTGTCGGCGGCGTTAAAGCAGTGCAGGCAGTTGTAGTTGCATTTGCCCGTGATCATCAGATTCATTTTCGGGAAATACTTATTATCGTATTTTCTGTAGGCCGACCATTTCGACGGGTGCTCGCCCTTTTCACAGACGGTAATGAGATTACGGCATACCAGTCCCAAAACCGTGTCGTCGGCTTCTATATCGTGCTCGCCGTCACAAAGAAGAAGCACCTTCGCCTGTCTTTGCGTCAGCGGCTGCGCATAAGGAACTCCTTTGATATAAAACGCGTATGCAACATCCTTCCAGCTTCGGAGAGCTATAGGATCAGCCAGTCTGAAATACATGCCCTTAACCTCATAAAACAGACATTATTTTATCTGGAAAAGCGTACCGGAGCATTTCATAGCCCACGCCGCTGATTCCGTAGAAGAAGGACGGCACAAGGCCGTTATGGTAATCATAACTCAGGTACCTGTACGTTCCTTCTTTTTTTCTGCGTTCATACATGGCGCCAAGCACCCTTCCCGCAGCGTCAGGATCCCCGATTGACAAATAGTATTCCACGATTGCGGAATTCCCGCAGCACAGATGGTCCCTCCCGTTCAGGGGGAGTCGGTCCACGCTCTCGCGGGCATACCCTGCAAGCTTTTCCACGGTCTCATTCACAAATCCCGAACGCTTTATGCGCTCCAACATGATTCCGATTCCCGGAGCGCCGGAGCAATAGCCATTCATATATCCCTCCGGCGGGTAGGAACGCAAATCCGCCCAGGTGCCGAACTTCTCGCTGTACTTTTCATAAACGTCACGCTCAAAGGCAAGAGCTTCCTCCGCCGCGGCAGCGTATTTTTCTTCTCCCAGCACCCTGGCAGTGGCAAAGAGCGCTTCCGCGATTCCCGCATGTCCATGGCCGGCCCCGCTGATGGGATGCGGCTTGTTCGGCAGGGTCTTCCAGAGAGTCTTCCCGTTGTATGCAAGCTTTTTCATAGCGAGAAGGCTGTCCGAGGCGCTGCGGATGATTCCCGTTTTGCCCTTATACCGGTCAAAATGGCAAAGAACGGAGACAAGCCCGGCCATTCCAAGAAAACGGTCCGGCGCGCCATATCTTACATAATCTTTTTTTTCAAGAAGCTCCTCAACATAAGTGTCAAACTCGTCAAAAGCCTCCTGCGGCGCATAGGTTCTCAGAAGCTCCAGACCTTTCAGCATGCCCGCTGTTCCGTCGCACTC
>CADCQU010000360.1 GCA_902803635.1 uncultured Lachnospiraceae bacterium
ACGGAGGAGACCCCGGAGGGCACCGACCAGGAGGCACTTCTTACCTATTTAAAGAAGGTTTCCGACGAGGGCATGCAGCTCTCCGAAAACCTCGTCGACGTCCGCCTGATCGCGCAGTCCACGCACATTTCCAAGCTCTTCCTCACGAAAAACCGTGATCTCCGCCAGACCTACGTCTACTCGGAGGCCGCCGTGTTCCCCATTGCCCAGAAGGACGGGAAGATGGTCTCGGCCTACGGAAGCGTCTCGGGCCGTGTGGGGCCGGAGCTTTTCGCAAAGCTTTCCGGCAAGGTTGCCGACGCGGTGAAGAACGTCGAGGAGCTGCTTGCGGCCGAGAGGATCGAGCCGGGTGAGTACGATATCATCGCTTCCCCGGAGGTCGCCGGCCTCATCGCCCACGAGGCCTTCGGCCACGGTGTAGAGATGGACATGTTCGTCAAGGGGCGGGCCCTCGGCGCGGACTACATTGGCAAGCGTGTCGGCTCGGACCTCGTGACCATGCACGAGGGTGCCCTCTGCGCGACCGATGTCACCACCTACGCCTTTGACGACGAGGGAACCCTCGCGGGCGATGTCATCGAGATCGAGAACGGCATCCTGCGCACCGGCATTTGTGATGCCCTCTCGGCCCTGCGACTCGGCATCGCCCCGACCGGCAACGGCAAACGCGAGAATTTTGAACACAAAGTATATACTCGAATGACAAACACGATTTTTGATTCGGGCGAGAGCACCCTGGAGGAGATGATTGCCTCCATCGACTTCGGCTACCTCCTCGTCGGGATGCAGTCCGGCATGGAGGATCCGAAGCACTGGGGCATCCAGTGCATCATCGACCGCGGCTTCGAGATCCGGGACGGGAAGCTTACCGGCAAAATTGTCGCGCCGGTGGTCATGACCGGCTACGTGCCGGAGCTTCTGGGCTCGATTTCGATGGTGAGTCGTGACCGCCAGGTCTTCGGCAGCGGCGGCTGCGGCAAGGGCTACAAGGAATGGGTCAAGGTGGCCGACGGCGGCCCCTATCTTAAGGCGAAAGCGAGGCTGGGATGATGAACGAGATGCTTTTGGAGATCCTCCGGACTTACGCGACGGATGGCTATGAGGTCACCGACGTGGAGACGGAGGGCTGGGAATTTTATTTTATCGGGCACAAGCTGGACCAGAGCCGGGCGAAAAATACCCGCCACACTTGGGTTAGCGTCTACAAAAAGAGCGGGGACGGCGCCTTCCTCGGCAAGGCCTCGGGTGAGATCGCGCCGACGGCCACGCGCGATGAGGCGGAGGAGATGGTGAAAAAGCTTCTCTTCCAGGCCTCACTGGTGAAGAACCCGTATTACGAGCTGGTGAAGCCCTCGCCGGCGGCCCCGCAGGAGGTGGCAAATGTTCCCTCCCCGGCGGAGATGGCGGCGGATTTCCTTCAAGTGGTGCGAAACCTTCCGGAGACGGCAAATGAGGACGTCAACTCCTATGAGATCTTTGTGAATCGCAAGAAGAAACATTTTGTAAATTCTGAGGGCGTGGATGTTGCCTCGGAGTATCCCTCCTCGATGCTGGAGGTCGTCGTGAACGCCCGCAAGGACGGCGAGGAGATTGAGCTCTACCGGAATTACACCTCCGGGAGCTGCGGTGCAAAGGAGTTGGCCGAGGACCTTTCGAAAACGCTCGTGGTTGGCCGCGACCGTCTTTTGGCGGAGCCGACGCCTGTAAACGGCGATTTCCCGGTGGTCTTTACGACAAATGCCGCCCTCGAGCTTTACAGCTATTTCACGGGCCGCCTCTCCACGAACATGATTTACCAGCAGATTTCCGACTGGCTGCCCGGGAAGGATGTCATGGAGGGGGCAAATGGCGACCGGTTCACAATCCGGAGCGTCCGGTATTTGCCAAATTCCTCGAAAAATGCGGCCTACGATGGCGAGGGCTCGCCGATTCGCGACGAGACGTTCCTGGAGGCTGGTATTGTGAAGGCAAATTTTGGCTCGCGTCAGTTTTCCTGGTATCTGGGCCTTACGGATGCCTTCCAGCCGGGCAACCTTGTCGTGGAGGGCGGCACGAGGAGCGAGGAGGAGCTCCGTGAGGGTACCTACCTGGAGCTTGTTGAATTCTCCGACTTCCAGGTGGATGTCCTCAGCGGTGACATCGCGAGCGAGATTCGCCTCGGCTACCTCTTTGAAAATGGCAAGGTTCGCATCATCTCGGGCGGTTCGGTCTCCGGGAATATGCGGGAGGCTTTAAAGGAAATGCGGGCGAGCCGCGAAGGGCGGCAGTACGACAACTACGTCGTCCCGGCCCTCACGCGTATCGAACGCCTGACGATTACGGCGGCGGTTTGAGTTCTTGAAAAACAACGTTGGCGGCGGAAATATACGGTTTTGCGTATTTTAGCCGGGCGTTGAAGGAAAGGAGTAATTATGGCAAATACACCACAGGGAAGAGAGAAAAATGTGACCGGTCCGGGTCTTGGCGTGCATCGCCGGGGCGCGGCCGGCACCGGTTCCGTAGGAAATGGCGGGCGTCCCGGCTCGTCCTCGGGCGGAGGCGGCGTTAACCTTGGCGGAGGCGGCGGGAAGTCGTCCGGCTCCGGTGGGAGCGGCGGTCAACGCGGCGGCGGCGGTTCGCCCATCGTGATTATCGTCGTCCTGGTGGTCCTCCTTCTGGGAGGGGGCGGCGGCATCGGCGCCCTCACGGGACTTTTCGGCGGCGGCAGCTCGACGAGCTCGACGACCTACTCGCAGGGAACCGTGAACCAGGGCACCGTAAGCTCCTCCAACACGGGAAGCTCCTCCTCTGCCGCGTCCCTCAACAGCAGCGCGAGCCTTTTCAGCCTTCTCACCGGCGGCAGCTCGGCCGAGACCTCGACGGGCTGGGATTCGGGTAACAACACGGTGGCCTCCGTGGACACGCAGGTTGCCAAGGAAGCCCGCAAGAAGTTTACCACCATCCGCGGCAACGGCAAGGATGTTGTGACAATCCTCGTTTATCTCTGCGGTACGGATCTGGAGTCCAAGCACGGTATGGCCTCCCGCGACCTGCAGGAGATGGCCAGTGCGGACATTGCGGATAATGTGAATATTATTGTCTACACCGGCGGCTGCAAAAAATGGAAGACCGACGGCATTTCCAACTCCGTGAACCAGATTTACAAGGTCACGAAGGGGCAGATGAAGGTACTGGAGCGCGACATGGGGAGCGCGGCGATGACCCTGCCCTCCACGCTTTCCTCCTTTATCCAATACGGAAAGAAAAACTACCCGGCCAACCGCACGATGCTAATCTTCTGGGACCACGGCGGCGGATCGCTCTCGGGCTACGGCTACGACGAGAAAAATGCCTCCTCCGGTTCGATGACCCTCTCGGGCATCCAGAAGGCCCTGAAGGACGGTGGCCAGAAGTTCGATTTCGTCGGCTTTGATGCCTGCCTCATGGCGACGGCGGAGACGGGCCTCATGCTCTCGGATTTTGCCGACTACATGATCGCCTCCGAGGAGACCGAGCCGGGCATCGGCTGGTACTACACCAACTGGCTAGGCGCCCTCTCGAAAAATACCTCCCTGCCGACGCTTGACATCGGCCGCCAGATCGTGGACGACTTCGTCTCCACCTGCGCGAGCCAGTGCCGCGGCCAGAAGACCACCCTCTCGGTGGTAGACCTGGCTGAGCTCGGCGAGACCCTCGGCGACGACCTCAAGGCATTTGCCACGAGCACAAAGAGCCTCATCACCGGGAACCAGTACAAGAAGGTTTCCACGGCCCGTAACAACAGCCGGGAATTTGCCGCGTCCTCGAAAATTGACCAGATCGACCTCGTGCATTTTTCAAAGAACCTTGGGACGAAGGAGGGCGACGCGCTGGCGAAGACCCTGCTCTCCGCCATCAAGTACAACCGCACCTCGTCCAATATGACAAATGCCTACGGCCTGTCGGCATATTTCCCGCTTCGGAAGACCAGCAAGGTGGATTCGGCGGTCGCGACCTACAATGCGATTGGCATGGACGGTTCCTATGCGGACTGCATCCGTGAATTTGCAAGCCTTGAGGTCGCGGGTCAGGCGGCGACGGGCGGAACGAACACGAACCTTGGTTCCTTCCTTGGCAGCGGCAGCCAGAACCAGTCCTCAGGCGACGTTTTCGGGCTTCTGGAATCCTTCCTCGGCGATTCCGGTTCAGGCAGCGGGAGCGGCCTCTTTGGCTTCCTCACCGGCCGCAGCATGCCGGCGGATGAGATGGCGAAGTATATCGACGAGAACCGCTTTGACGTGAGCCTCCTGCAATGGAAGGAAAACGACAAGGGACAGAAGGTCATCTCGCTTCCGAAGGAGCAGTGGGAGCTCGTCGAGAATCTCGACCTCTCGGTCTACTTTGACGATGGCGAGGGCTACGTGGATCTTGGCCTCGACAACGTGTTTACCATCAACGACGACAAGGAGCTGGTCGCGGAATTTGACAATACCTGGATTTCCATCAACAACCAGCCGGTGGCCTACTACCATGTGGACACGACGGTGGAGGGCGACAGCTACACCATCACCGGGCGGGTGCCTTGCCTTCTCAATGAGCAGCTGGTGAACCTCATTCTGGTCTTTACCGACAAGGAGCCGAAGGGCTACATCGCGGGCGCGGCCCCGGTGTATGATGAGATCACGGAGACCTCGACGACGGCGAAGGGCCTTATCGAGCTCGTTCCCGGCGACACGCTCGACTTCCTCTGCGACTTCTATGATTACAACGGAAAGAAAGACGAGAATTATTACTATCTGGGCGAGCCGATGACGGTGACCGCGGAGATGGTCATCTCCAACACGGACCTCGGAAAGGGCGGCTTCAGCGCCATGTACCGCTTCGCCGACATTTACCAGCAGCAGTACTGGACGCCGAAGTTCTAAAAGGATTTTGCTGCCAACATCAAAACAGGGAGGGGGCATGGCTGACGAGAAGAAAAAGGAACCGAAACCGCTGGGACCCCAGAAAATGACCCTGGGCATTTGGGTGGGCATGCTTTTCCCCGTTGTACTCATGCTGGTGATTGTCGCGTTGCTCTTCCAGAGCAAGGGAGATGGTGAGAATGACGCAAGAAGTCCCTTTGAATTTCCGCTGACGGACACGCAGGAGGGCGGCTCCTTGAAAGGGGGAGACAATACCGAGCCCCAGAGCAGAAAAGCAGTGCGCGGCGACATGGAGGCGTCTCCGGAACGGACGAAGTGGAATTACACCAAGGGGCAGAAAAGCGTCTATCTGACATTTGACGGCGGGCCTTCGAACGTGACAGGCAGAATTCTCGACACTCTCGACCAATGCAACGTCAAGGCGACGTTTTTTGTCTGCTATCATAATCCGGAGTACGCGGACGTCATCGCCGAAGCTGCCTCACGGGGGCATTCCATCGGCATGCTTACCTACAGCAATCGCTACGATGTCTGCTATACCTCGGAAGATGCGTATTTTGCGGATTTGAACAGGCTTGGAGAGAAGCTGAAGGAGAAGCTTGGCTATGTACCCTTCCTCATCCGCTTTCCCGGCGGTTCCTCCAACGAGGGTTCGAGGGAATATTGCGAGGGAATCATGAGCCGGCTTTCGGGGCAGGTCATAGAGCGGGGTTATCAATACTGGGACTGGAATGTAAATGCAGGCGATGCGGCTCCGATGTCCGCCGACGAGATTGTGGAGAAGGTGTTCTCCGAGACGGAGGGCGACAATATCGTACTGCTTCTGCATGACGGCGAGGGAAAAGAGACGACGGCGGAGGCGCTTAAACGCATCATTGAGGGCTTCGATGCCCGCGGCTATAGCTTCGCCGCCATCGACCGCGAAACGCTGGTTGTACACGAGAGAATCAGGAATTAGGATTTTTATCCGAAAAAGAAAATTTCTGAATTTTTTAAAAAATGTAGAAACTTTTTGTCAGAAGTGGTATAATTCCATGGAAGGCAAGGGCTAATTTCATGCGCAATTTACATATCACCAGGAAATAGTTACAGTTCAGCCCCGTCGAAAATTGACGCTTTGTTTTGTAAAGGAATTGTCATTCTGAGCGAAGCGAAGAATCCCGTAAGATTTCTCGTAAAGTTGACGGGATTCTTCGTC
>CADCQU010000361.1 GCA_902803635.1 uncultured Lachnospiraceae bacterium
CCTACGACGTCGGAAACGAGAAGCGAGAATTTCGAATATGTGTATCGCTCCAAGGTGAATCCGCACACGGATGAACGAACCGAGGAGCTGACCGTGCGAAAGTCCTCCTCTTCCTCGAAATATACGATTGATGTTGGAAGAGAGGATGCCGAGCCTGTATTGCCTATGGCAAGGGAAACGAGCATCTATCAAAATGCCTGGGAAACGGACTATGAACTGGAGATGGCGCATTGGAAAGTCGAGGCGAACCGCCATTTGCAGCAGGCAAATGCCCTCCGCCGCCTCCTGGTCGCGCTGGTCACCCTTCTCATTCTCCTCGTTTCAACATCCCTTTTGACAAATGTTTCGCAAGAGGAGGTGCGGGGTGCTCCCGAAACGCAGGTATCCCGTAATGCCTTTGGCGAAAAGGCAGGGGAGCTCATAGACTACTTCGAACACATTCAGTCTGCGGACGGCCAGGAGGCTTCCGTCGCCTATGCAAGGCGGCTTCGCGACGAGAACAGGGAAGACGCAGCCGTCGTCTATGCCACCGAATACTGGATTTCCAAAACAGCCAGCTAACAACAGAGGGGTCCGCAACTGCGGAAAAAGCATTCCCGGGGAAAAACACCTCCCCGCCGTGATGGCGGGGAGGTGCTTTTATTCACAGAGCCGCGCATGGAATTTTGCTGCCTTCGGCAGCACGCGGCTCGCGAGGAAGGGTAGAATTTCGGCGTTCGCCTCCCTCTCCCCCCACAGCCCCCGGATTTCCCGCCACGGCATGGGCCAGCGGGCGGCTGCGTCGCCCTCGCTGCCGCCGCCGATGCCCACCTCGTCACCGTAGTAAATCGAAGGAACGCCGGGAAACAGGAAAAGCAGCAGCACCGCGCCGCGGTAGAGCTCCGCGTCCATGCCGGGCATGTTGTGGAGCCGCGGGATGTCGTGGCTGTCAAAAAGGTTGAACTGGTTTTCCCAGAACGCCCCGGGAATGTGAGACAAATGCGCCATGACCTGTTCGGCAAATACCTCAGCCGGGAGAGGTTTGGCAAGTGCTTTCAAAATCTCGTCCCGCTCATTGAAAAGGTCGGGCACGCCGTAGAACTCGCGGAGCGGGCGTGCGCATCCGTAGTAGTTCATGGAAGTGTCCCAGGAATCTCCCTGTTCATACGCGCAGCAGTCGCCCCACTCCTCGGCCACGATGTACGCCCCGGGCTTTTCCTCTCGAATCGCCGCGCGAACCTCCCGCCAGAGCTCATCCGCAAGCTGCACCTCGTCGTGCCGCCCAAAAACATCCGCCACGTCGAACCGCCAGCCGTCAATATCGTACGGCGGGCGGAGCCATTTGCGTAATACCGAATCCGCGTCGCGGTAGACCTTCCGGCGGACCTCCTCGTTCCGGTAGTCGAGCACCGGCAGCCCCGGGGCGCCCGCCCAGCCGAGGTACTCCCCGGTCTTCTCGTCACGGAGGTAGAACCGCTCGCGGGTCTCCCTGTCACGAAACCACAGGTGCTGCCGCCCGGTGTGATTGATGGAAATGTCCAGCATCAGCTGCATGCCATTTTCATGGAGCTCCTTCGAGAGCGCGGCCAGGACCTCGTCCCCGCCAAAGTCCCTGTCCACCTGCAAATAATCCGCGCAGTCGTATTTGTGCGTGGACGGGGCAAGGAAGATCGGGTTGAGATAGATGGCCGTAACGCCAAGCTCCCTGAGGTACGGGATCCGCCGCCGGACGCCGTCCAGCGTGCCCCCGTAGAAACGGTAAAACGGGTACTCCCCAAGGAAGAGGCCATTTGCCGGATCATCCTCCCGCGCATTGTCCCCGGTGGAAAACCGCTCCGGGAAAATCTGGTAGTACACGGTTCCCTTTGGCAAATGCGGCCGCCGGTAGTCGGTGAGCAGGGTGAAGTCACGGCTCGCCTCCAAAAAGTACCGGACGATGCCCTGCTGGTTATACGAGTACACGCCGTCCTCGGCGGCAAACAGGAACCGGTACTTCGTAACTGGCTGCGTAATCGTCATTTTCGCCGTGTAGCGGGCGAGGGGCTTTGGCAAATGAGCTCGCTCGCTTGTAGAGTTCCCGCTCCTCACGCTCTCTGTGCAATGCCTTTCGTCCTCTTCTTTCCTATTCCCATTTCGAGACTCTGTAGTATCCTCGCACTCCCGCACGGCCTCTACGAGCACCTGCGTCCCATTTCGGAGAAATCTTAAAAAGATCGCCCGTACCGGCGCATCGGCCAGAAGCTGAACGCTGATAGCGATCTCCTCCCCGATGCTCGGCTCCGGATTGCTCACAAAGTTCTCCGTCCCGTCGCTGAATACACTTTCCTTCCAATCCTGCATTTTTAATTCTACCCAAATTCCATTTTAAGCATCCAAAGAGTATGGCCGCAACCCAAATCTTTCTATAATATATTGTTGCAATCAAAAAAACCTTTGACCATAAGAAAAGAATACCGTATCGCGGGAAGGCTGTCAATCGTTGGAAGCTACTATTCAAGTGCCCCCGACTTTCTGTCATTCTGCCACAAGGAAAACTAAGCTCAAAACCTCGAAAAAGACATTCTGAGCTTGAAATGCGAGGGCTGTCCGGGGAAAAGTTAAGCTCAAATCCACGAAAAAGGCTTTCTGAGCTTAAAGCGCGTGTTCTGCCCGGGGAAAAGTTAAGCTCAAATCCACGAAAAAGGCTTTCTGAGCTTATAGTGCGAGGGCTGTCCGGGGAAAAGTTAAGCTCAAATC
>CADCQU010000362.1 GCA_902803635.1 uncultured Lachnospiraceae bacterium
CGAGCCGCCCATGGCTCCCATCATCGCCGAAGCATCTCCGGACGAGCCGCCCATGAGGGCCGCCATCCCGCCGGAGCCGGAGGCCGCGGCGGCGGCGACGCTGCTCGTCTCGATCTGCATATCGAGGATGTTCTCGCGGGTCAGGAGGTTGTTGGTGTCTCGGATGACCACCGACAGCGTCTCGCCATTCTTCTCGATGGTCGTCGATTTGGCGGAGGTGTTGAGCCGCCCGGCGATGGCCGCGTAAATCTGGGCCACCGTGAGGCCGTAGCTCATGGCCTTATCCTTGTCAATATCGAGGTGGAGCGTCTTCGCAGCGTCCTCATTTCCCGTGGAAACGTCCGTAAAGCCCTCCACCGTGCGGACGACGTCGGCAACCTCGTCCGAGACCTCGCGCAGCGTCGCAAGGTCCTTGCCGTAAATGTTCACCGAGAGACCGCTCGCCATGAGGCTGGTAAGGTCGCCCATGCCGCTCGACGACACGGAGACGGTACACGGCAAATCCGCCGTCACCGCCTCAATCCCTTCCCGCACCTTCCGCATGAAGTCCGGATCGTCCGACTCCGGCTCGACATAGCAAATGTACTCGCCGTAGGTGCCCGCCGAGGAGAGGGATGCGGAGACCAGCCCCGCCGTCCCCGAGGAGCTCAGGGAGCCGACGGACTTTACGCCCTCGACGGTGAGAATCTTTTCCATCACCTCGTCCACCTTCCGGTACGAGGTCTCGCGGTCGTCCTCCTCGGGGGTCGTTACACTCACCTGCAGGTTGTTGCCTGCCATGTCCGGCAGGACGACGATGCCCATGACAAGGAGCCGCCAGGTGCAGAAGGCCAGAAGGCCGACCGCAACGAGAAGCGTCAGGAGCTTATGGCGGAGACAGAAGCCAAGGCTCTTGCCGTAGGCATTTTGCAGGCCCTCGAAGAGACGGCTCTTTTTCGGGCGGAAACGCCGAAGCACCGTGCTGGAGGCCGCCGGCACCACCGTCATCGCCACGAGGAGCGAGGCGACGAGGCAGAACGAGATGGAGAGGGCCATCGGGACCATGAGCTCCCGCACCATGCCGGTCGTAAAGACCATCGGCAGGAAGACGCTGACCGTGGTCAGGGTCGAGGCCGTGATGGCCCCGAAGACCTGCTTCGCGCCCTGCACCGCCGCACGCGGGGCCGCGATGCCCCGGCCGCGCAGGCGGAAAATGTTCTCGATGACGACGATGGAGTTGTCGACGAGCATGCCGATGCCCAGCGCAAGGCCCGAGAGCGTCATCATGTTGAGCGAGAGGCCCGAGAAATAGATGAGCACCAGGGCGAAGAAAAGCGAGAGCGGGATGCTGATCGCGACAAGGACGGTTGGCCGTAAATCCCGGAGGAAGAGCGCGAGGATGATGACGGCGAGAATCGCGCCAAGCAGCATGCTGCGGACGATGCTGTCCACGATGAGGTCGATGTACTGGCCCTGGTCCATGAGGGTTACCACCGTAAGGCCCGGATCGTCCTCCCGCATCTTCGCAAGCGTCTGTCCCACCGCCTTCGAGACGGCATTAGTCCCGGCTGCGGAGCCCTTGAAAATGGAGAGCACCACAGAGTCGGAGCCGTTCAGCTTGGCATAGCTGTCATCCGCATTGTCTATGATCGTGACATTTGCCACGTCCGAGAGACGGACGGTGCCGATGCCGTCCATGTCCACGAGGAGGACGTCGGCGATGTCCTCTGAGGACTCGTACTCGTCGCCAATCTTGAGGAGCCAGGACTGGTCGTTCTCGTCGTCGATATAGCCGGCCGGCATCGAGAAGTTCTGGGCATAGATCATCTGCGCAAGCGTCCCGACCGTGAGCAGCTTGTCGGCATTTGCATTCTTAAGAGCCTCCTCCTTCGACGCCTCATACTGGGCGCGGGCGGAGGCGAGCTGCGCCTGGGCCTGGGAGAGCTGCTGCGCCGCGGAGGAGAATCCCACCGCCGCATCGAGCTGCCCCTGGGTCATCTGCGCGAGGGCGCTTTCCATGTTGTTCATAAGGCCCGGCACCTGGTCGAGGTAGCTGTTCACCGTGCCGACCACAGCCTGCACCGAGGCGGCCGGGTTCGCGGAGACCTGGGCCGCCGGCGAGGAGCGCACCACCGAGAGAATGGTTCCGATCTGCGAGACGGCTCCGCCGATCTTCGTCACCGCCGAGAGGAGCGAGGAGACCGAGCTGCCGTCGGCATTTGCCGCGACCTCCTGAAGGCTCTTGAGAACCTCGTTAAACTCCACGCCGAGATTCGCGTCGGTGACCGCATTTGCCGCCTTCTCCGTCGCGGCCGCAAGGCTCTGGGCGGCCAGGTTGTACGCCTCCCTGGCCTCCGTAAGGTCGGCAAATGTCTTCTGGACGGCATCCTGGGTCTTCTGGTAGGCCCGCGTCAGCTCCGGACCGGCATTCTCCCCCGCCGCGCGGAGGGCGTCGCGAGCCTTCTCCTCGGCAATCACCGCCGCGTTGTAGGCCTCGCGGAGCTCGGTAACACGTTCGGAGGCGCCGTCATAGGCCGTCCGGGCATCCGCCGCCGCGGCCTGGAAGGAGGCGCGGAGGGACTGGTAGTAGCCATTGACCGTCTGCTGGAGGGTCGTAACGCGGGCGGCAAGATCCGCGGCCCCCTGCCGGAGCCCTGCGGCGACCGCATTTGCCGGACCCCGAAGACCCGCGAAGAGGGCGGACGAGAGCATGGAGCCAAAGCTCTTCTCCTGCTCCTCCAAAAGCCGCTGGCCCTCCTCCACCTGCTTCTCGGCAGCGTCCAGCTGCGCCTCGGCTTCCTTGAGGGCGTTGGTCGTAGTCCGCAGGATTTTCTCGTTGAGGACCGCAATCTTGTCCGCGTCGAGGTCGACCTGCACGGTGCGTTCCACAAGGCCCACGCCGGTCACGGAGGCGACGCCCTCCTGCCGTTCAATGACGGGAATGAACTGGTTTTGGATATAATCGGACAGGGCATAGATGTCCATGCCCTCGTGCTCGACGGCGACGTACATGGTCGCGATCATGTCAAGGCTCAGCTCCACGACGCTGGGCGTGCCGCAGCTTTCGGGAAGGCTCCCCCGCACCTGGTCGAGCGCGCTCGAAACCTTCACGAGCACGCTGTCCATGTTGGTGTCTTCCTCAAATTCCAGCTGCGTGAGGGAATAGTTCTCCGCGGAGACCGTGCTGACGTTCTTGACGTTCGAGACCGTGCCGAGCGCCCGCTCCATCACGGTGCTGACCTCATTTTCCACACGCTCGGGGCTCGCGCCCGGATACGTCGTGATGACCATGAGGTAGGGCAGGGAGATGTGCGGCAGAAGGTCCATCGTCATGTTGGACAGGGAGACATAGCCGATCACCAGAACCGCGATGACGGCCACGAGAACGGTAAAGGGCTTACGCACACTAAATCTTTCCATAGAAACCCCCGGAAAAAAGATTTTAAATGGGGACGGCACGGCTACGCAGGAAAAACAGGCCCTTCGGTTCAATACAAAAATGTAATCATGGCAACAGGGATTCATGCCGACCCATGGTCTATTATACGTTCCCGCACCCAAAAACGAAATCCTTTTCAGGAAAATTTCACAAAAAAATAAGGGACGAAAAAAGGACGGGGCTTTCCCGTCCTTTTCAAAAATCTTCTTTGTCCGCATTCCTATGCCTTCCCGCCGCCGAGAAGCCCGGCGAGGGAGGTGTCCGAAAAGAGCGTGTTGGCGTTGCACAGGAAAAGCACCTCGGAAATCCGGTTCTTCTCCATGAGCGCGTCAAGGTTTCCGGTGTACCGGTGCACGTCCACGACATCCACCTGCGCGTAATATTTCGGAAACAGAGGCAGGATGCAGTTCGCGTAGCTGTCCTTGATGATGAGAAGCCGCCGGTCCGTCTTTGCCTTCCCGCTTGTGAGCCGAAGCAGCGGGTAGTCCCCGCCTAAAAAGTATTTGTAGGCGTCCACCGTACCGAGGCAGGTGGAATCGTAAAGCTTTGCCAGCCTTCTCCCGGCGCCCCTCCCGTCCGAGCGGTCGTATACCACCGCCTTCGGCTGTTTCTTTGCGCGGTAGAGGGTGAGCACGTCCGGCTCCGGCTCCCGGAGGCCGCAGAGCGCGGCGAGTCTCCCGACAAATGTTCCCTCCACCGTCTTTTTGGTGAAGTCTTTCTCCCCCGTCTTCATCCCGAGGGAGGTGGCTGCCGCGTCAAATGCAAGGACCGCGGCGTCGCTTGTCCACCGGGGGTCGGTCCGGTAGTACAGGTATTCGTCGGCATGGGCACGAAGCTCCTGGCGGACGTCGATGGTCGCGATGCCGGCCTCCTGCACCTTCTGGAAGAAATCGTCCATGAGGGCATTCTGGTCGGCAATCGGGGCATCCACCGCAAGCTTCGCCCGGCAAATGCTGGCCGCATTTGGCGCGAGCAAAAACTGGATGTTCGCATCCTTATGCGCGGCGGCAAATGCCGTCAGCTGCGTAATGAGGTCGGTCTCGTCCTTCTCCTCCGGAACGACGATATCCTCTGCATAGCCATTATTGCCGAAGAGGTAAATGCCATTTTTCTCCATGACACCGCTCAACTTCTGGGCCATGTTGTAGATTTTTTGGAACTTGTCATGGAAAGGGAATTGTTCCGCGACGTGTTCCTTCAATGTGTCGGCATACCGGCTGTTCCACAAATCCTCGACGCTAACCGAGTGGAGTCTCGTCAGGGCCTTCTGCCGGACCTCGGAGAACGTCTCCTTCGGAAGAATGAAAAAGAGCAGGGCAAAGACGAGGACCACGGCGCCCATGATGCCCGCAAGAATCGGACGGTAAGGGAACCAGCGGCGGAGCTTCCCCTTTCGCACGTCCGCCGCGTCTTCCGCAGAAGCCTCTTCAGGCATATATGCTTCCTCGACAGCGTTCGTTTCCCCGGCCATATTCTCCTCTCCGTTTACATTCGCTTCCATGTATGTATTCGCTTCCCCGGTCGGAGCAGCGCTCTCTTCCCGCAAAATATCCGACGTTTTCCTCTCTTCCATAAATCCTCCTTTCGTAGAATAATCTGTCTCGCAATATGTCCCTCTTTAGCATCGAACGAACTATACGCCTGCTTTCACCCATTTGTAAAGAGAAAATCTCGATTGCTTCCTATTATATACAAGGCTCAGGCGCCGAGCGCGAGGCGGGCAAAGATGTCGATGCCCCCTCCGCCGAGGGCGGCCGCGAGGGCCAGGCCAAAGAGCCCGAGCATCAGGACGAGGGCCAGCACCGGCAGGCGTTTCCGCACCCAGCGGTAAATAACAAGGAAAAGCCCCGAAACCGCGATGATGGCGACGATAAGAAGCAGCAAATTCGTGCGCAGATAGTAGAGCATCGTGGCATTTGCTATTCCCCCCGCGGCCCCGCCAAAGAGCGAAAACACGTCGGTGAGGACATTTGCCGGGGACGGTGAAAGGAGGATAGCCACGCCTACAAGGAGCAGAATGTTCGTAAAGAGCCAGCGAAGGCTGTCCGGAAAACGCGCAAAGAACCTTCCCACCGGGGACTGCCCGACAAGGAGCAGCACGACCATGTAGGCCGCAAGAATAAGGTAGGCCGCGGCCGGCCCGTGCCAGAGGGCGAAGAGCCCCGCCGCAAGGACAACGCCCACGATTCGCCGAAGCCAGCTGCCGCTCTCCCTGAAAATCGGCTGGTAAATGTTCTCGCGGAACCACGAGACCAGCGTGATATTCCACCGCCACCAGAATTCCCGGATGGAAAGCGAGAGGAAGGGGCGGTCAAAGTTCTCGGAGAGCTTAAAGCCCAACATGCGCCCCGTGCCGATGGCCATGTCCGCGTAGGCGGAAAGCTCGAGGCTAAGCCAGAGGGCATAGGTGATGACGAGCACCCAGCTCAGGAACGTGGTATTCTCCGAATGTGGAACTTCCCGAATCCGAAGTGTCAGTACATAGAGCGGAGCTGCAAGCAAGGTTTCCTTGAAGAAACCGAAGAGAAAACGCTCGACACCGGAGCCAAAGAGCGAAAGCGACGGCCTCGATGCCTCGTCCTTCCGCCGTCTGCGTCCTTTCCGCGATACCTCCGTGCCCGTTCGTCCCATCAAGGCGTAAAATGTCGGCCGCAGCTTTTCGAAGCGGTCAAATGGCCCGAGGGCGATGGAGGGGAAGAAGGTGTAGTAGAGGGCGAAGATGAAGAAGTTTCTCTCCGCGCTGCCCCTCCCCCGCCAAATGTCCACGTGGTAGGAGATTCCTCGCAACATGAGGAACATGAGACCCAGCGGGACGGCCACCTGCGGAACCGTGGCCTTTGCATTTGCATTTGCCGAAAGCGAAAGGAGCTTTGGCAAAAAGACAAAAGCCGCCGGCAGAAGCAGGTTCAGGAAAATGGCCAGGACAAAGGAAAGTACCGCGCCCGCCGTGCGGGCGCCATTTGCCGCATCAAGCCTTGCATGAAGGTCCAGCCCGCAAATGTAATTGAAGAGGCAGGACAGAAGAAGCAGGCCGAGTGCCAGCGGCTGCCCGAAGCTATAGAACACCAGCGAAGCGATAAAAAGAATGATCGGCTTCGCAAGTCGCCCCGGTACCAGATAGTACAAAAGCAGAACCGCCGGAAGGAAAAAGAACAGATAGAGCAGTGACGAAAAACCCATGGGTAACACTCCTTATAAAGGATTCCGGTAGGTGATCGATAACAGTAGCTTTCGTAGAAGCAGAAGGGCAAGGAAATCAACTTTCAAGAAATGCGGCCACGCCCCGTGCCTCCCCATATGGGGACTTAGGAACCGTTAAGAAATAGCTTATACATTTGGCTTGTCTAAATCCGTTTCTAACTGCGTTGTCGTCAGTCGGCGTAGTTCGCTACGCCTCCCTCCTCCGCCTTGTAGAAACGAATTTATCCTAAGCCAACTGTACAACTTATTTCTTAACAGCTCCTTACCGTGGCGAAGCCGTGGGGCCTTTTCCCCTTGCTTCCCCCTCCAGGGGGAGGTGGCACGGCGTAGCCGTGACGGAGAGGGGCCGTCAGTAACGGCGTTTACGAATCTTGCGCAAAAAGCTCCCCATGAAGGGCTGTGAGAAAAGCCGTCTCGCAAGCATAGGCATCATCGCAGAAAGCAAAGAGCACGTAACGTCCCTTCTGCGTAATCACGGCCTCCTTAAGCCGCCTGGCCGCCTCCTCCGAACCGTCCGAGAGAGAGGCCAGTACGCTCTGTCGGCTTTCCGCGTTTTTGACAAATGCCTCCGCCTCAGTTATATCGCGGGCCTCCAAAACAAGTACCTCCGAGGCGCCGTGCGCATCATCCTTATGGAAAAGACGGTAATGTCGGACTTCCTGAGGACTGACGCGATAACTTCTCATCAATCCTTTCGAACGCTGCTCGGAAAGCTCGCTCACGCATGGAACATTTGCAACGGCATCCGACAAGTCCCTAAAGGAACTCGGCCGCACCTTCCCCGCATTCCACAGAAGCACGAAAATGAAAACCGCGCTAAGCGCGACAATCACCGCAAGAAACGGAAAGAAGAGCCGCTGGAATTTATTCTTTTTCGAACGCCGGGCCGGTCGCCGCCTCTGCTGCGGTCTCTGCTCCGGCGCTTCCGTCTTTTCCGAAGTCGCATTACCTTCCCTTGTATCCTCGTTCTCGGAAGCCACCTCATAATCCAAAACCGTTATATTTTCCGATGTTGCCGTGTCCTCTGAAATAGCCTTGTTTTCCGAAGATGTCTGGTTCTCCAAAACAGCCTTGTTTTCTGAAACAGCCTTATTCTCCAAAACGGCCTTATTTTCTGAAGATGTCCGGTTCTCCAAAACAGCCTTGTTTTCCGAAGCAGGCTTGTTCTCCAAAACAGCCTTGTTTTTCAAAGATGTCTGGTTCTCCAAAACGGTCTTGTTTTCCGAAGCAGGCTTGTTCTCCAAAACGGGTTTGCTTTCTGAAACAGACTTATTCTTCGAAACGGCTTTCTGTTCCGAAGAGGTAAGATTTTCCAAACCAGCCTTGTTCTCTGAAACTGCCTTGTTTTCTGAGACAGGCTTATTCTCCGAAACGACTTTCTGTTCCGAAGAGGTAGGATTTTCCAAACCAGCCTTGTTCTCTGAAATGGTCTTTTTCTCCGAAGCAGCCTTATTCTTGGATGCTCCCGCTTTCTCCGAAGACGCATTTTTCTTCGAGTTCTTCTTTTTCCTTGAAGCTTTCTTTTTCTCGGAAGCTTTTCTTTTCTCGGAGCCAGTCTTCTTCTCAGCGACAGTCTTTTTCTCCGAAGCCGTCTTAGTAGTGTCCGACGTGTCTTCCGACCGTGCGTCGTCCACCTTCCCCTGATCCTCCTGCTTACGCTCGCCCGCCTCCATGATCTTTTTATCGACCTTCGACGATGCGGATGAAACCTCCGTTGTCGAACCTTCCATCATAAAAGAGGCCATCTCAGGAGTCTTAGCCATAGCCTCCCCCTCTGAAGCTTCCTTACTTTTCGTCTTTTTGTAATTTAATTCTCTCAAAACAATCTTCCCCGTATTCTCCAAAGAGCATAGCATCAGGCACCAATTTTTATCATAGCATACTTTTCGTGAAACGAAAATTAAAAAATAAAAAATATATAAAAAACCCTCCGAAGACTCCGGAGGGTTTTGAAGAGGCGACACCCGGAATCGAACCGGGGATGAGGGTTTTGCAGACCCGTGCCTTACCGCTTGGCTATGTCGCC
>CADCQU010000363.1 GCA_902803635.1 uncultured Lachnospiraceae bacterium
CTAACACCTGCTCGATCTTTTTATCTCACGCCGCCGTTGGGGCGGCGTGTCTTGGTTGGTGGATCCGGAAGATGAGGTATTTCTGGACAAGCCAGCTAAGGGTGAAGAAGGTGACCTCGGTGAGGAGCTTGGCAAATAGCCGGTGGAGGCCGAGGACGTTGGTGAGGAAGCCAAGGAGCAGGGTGTTGCCGATAAGGATCGTCCCTGCGAGGAGGGCGTATTTGAGGGCGGCGGGCAGGAGGGGGTCACGACTTTTGAAGACTAATTTACGGTTGAGGGAGAAGTTCAGCGAGGCGCTGGCCACCCGGGCGAGGATATTTGACAAGGCAATGGATGGAGGGCCGAGACCTGCGGTTAGGGAACTGATAAGTGAAAACAGGGCAAAATCCGCAAGGAAGCCGGCGAGGGAGGAGAGGGCGAATTTCAGGATGTCCCGATAGATGCGGAGGGAAGCGTGTAGCCGTCGAAAAAACGAGGAAATGCTGTCGGGGAGGGTGAGTTTCAGGATGTCCCGATAGATGCGGAGGGAGTCCTGGACTGCCCGAAAGTGCGAGGAGGCGTTACCGGCAAGGTAGACGGTCTCGATGGGGACTTCCACGATGGGGACGTGCTCCCTGGCAAATGCAAGGAGCATGTTCATCTCGTATTCGTAGCGTTCGCCTTCGATGGATAGGAGGCGGGGACCGAGGTCCAGTGTGCAGGCCCGGAGGCCGGTCTGGGTGTCGGTGAGCTTCTTTCGTGCGGCAAGGTGAAAAACGCTGCGCGTGAGGGAATTTCCGAAACGGCTCCGCAGCGGGACAGATCCCGTAAAATGCCGGCTCCCGAGCACGAGGCTTCCCGGCTGCTTCCCGGCTTCGCGGGCCGTGGCGAGGACGTCCGGCGTGCGGTGCTGCCCGTCCGCGTCCACGGTCACAAGAATGGTCTCGGACCAGTCCTCCTCGGGCACGTTTTCCAGAAGGAAACGAATCCCGGTTTTCAGCGCGGCTCCCTTGCCGCGATTTTCCGGGTGGGCGAGCACGGTGGACATTTCGCTTGCGGAATCGAAGATGCGGGCTGTGCTCTGCGAGCTTCCGTCGTTGACGATGACAATGGAGAAACCTTCTTCGAAGAGTTCCTCCACAATATGTAACATGGTTTCGTCCGGTTCATAGGCCGGAATGAGGGCTATGCTCTTCATGGGGAGTCTCCTTTCTGTTTTTTTCGATTTCTTTATGGAGTTTCAAGACTTCTTGTGTCCGTCGCAACTGCGATGGGGAGGAGGGCGAGGGCGGCGGCGACGCAGAGGAGGATGGTTCCGGCGCAGAAGAATACGGGGGTCAGGGACGAGGTGGTTCCGTAGATTTCAAGGACCCCCGCGAAGCAGCTTCCGACGGTGAGTGTCGCGATGCCGAGGGCGAGCGACTGGCGGAGCGGCAGGCCGGGCGCGGCTTTGCCGAATATTTGCAGCAAGGCAAATGGCAGCACGCCGAGGAGGAGCGGGAAGAGGAACTGGAAGAACATGAACGGCGAGAAGACGCCGAAGCTAAAGAACTCGTAGATGATCGCGAAGACGAGGCAGAAGGTCGTCGCCCCGAGGTAGCGGAGGGCGATGCGGGTGCAGGTGGGAGCGGTTGCGGGGGTATTTGTGATGGTGTTCATGGTGGACTCCTTTCTTTTATCCAATATAGAGAATGTCACTCACCGCGCGTTCCTTGGTGGAGTTGCCGGAGGTGGTGGGGTTGTTGATGAGGGTTCCCGCGAAGACCATGGTGGAGGAACCGCCGCCGTCTAAGTTGTAGGCGGTTTTGCAGCCGAGGCTTTTGAGGAACTCGGCGAGGTCGAGGAGGTCGAGACCCTCGCTCTCGCTGGTACGGCCGTCGGAGACTACGAAAAGGTAGTGGCCGTTTTCAAGGATGCCGATTGCGGTGCGCGGGTTCGAGGCCATCGCCTTCCCGACCTCGTCATTTGCATCGACGGAAATTTCGCCGTCCTCCACGAGGGCCGGGCCGAACGAAAGCACCTGGACGGCGCCATTTGCCAGAAGCTCCTCGGCGGTGATGTCGCCCTCGCGGATGATCTCAAAACTGCCATCGGCGTAGATTACGAGGTCCTCCTGCGTCGCGGATTTCGCGGTCGAGCGGTAGAGCACGCCGTTTCGGATGACGTAGCCGCGCTCCTGCGCTCCGTAGTAGTCGCCGTTGATGGCGAGGAGGGCGCCGACCGAGGCTGCGGTGTCGGAGACCTTGGCCGTGACGTTCCGCCCATACGTATTGTTGGCAAATGCAGTTTTGAGGAGCGTAAGGTCGGTGAGTTCGACGTCCGCTACGTAGACGGTGGTGTCCGCGATGCGGTAGGAGGAGAGCGTGAGATTCACGTTCTCATCTGCAAATGTCTGAAGGACGGTTGCTGCGGAGTTGCTTTCATTCGCATTGCTGCCAGTTACGGAGGAGCTTCCGTTTTC
>CADCQU010000364.1 GCA_902803635.1 uncultured Lachnospiraceae bacterium
CTTACGGGATTCTTCGCTTCGCTCAGAATGACAATTCCTTTACAAAACAAAGCGTCCATTTTCGACGGGGCTACCTGAACTGTAACGATAACTTAAAAAATCGGCAACATCTCCGCCAGAAAGACCATGAGCGAGGCCCCGCCGGCGACGACTAGCAGGCTCTTCCCGCGCAGGGAGAGGCAAATGGCGGCCGCAAAGCCGACAATGGCCCCGAACACGCGGTCCGTGGAGAACAGGATGGCCGGGAAGGTCATCGCGGCGAGCGTCGCGTAGGGGACGTAATACAAAAAGGACCGCAAAAAACGGTTCGTAATCTTCCCCCGGATTAAAATGAGCGGAAGCGCCCGGATGAGGTACGTTACCAAGGCCATCACGAAAATATACATCCAGATATTTGGCATCACGCTTCCTCCTCCACCGGCCGTACCACCGCCGCGACGGCGGCCACCACCACGGTGACCAATATGACCGAAAGCCCGCTCCCAAGTATCTGTCCAACCGGGAGCACGAAAAGCAGCGTCGAAAGTCCCACGGCGGCCAGGATCACGCCAAGAAGCGTCCGGTTTTTCTGCGCAGGCGGCAGGATAATCGCAAGGAACATCCCGTAGAGCGCGATTCCGAGGGCGCTGATGATCCGCGCAGGCAGGATTGCACCGGCCGCCGCACCGAGCACCGTACCACCCGTCCAGCCAAGAACCGAGATCAGAATCAATCCATACGAATAGAAGGGCGATAGCTTCCCCTCCACCGTCACGCTCACCCCGAAAATCTCGTCCGTCACCCCGTAGGCAATGAGCAGCCGGTGGCCGAGGCCAACCTTCCTGTCCAGCTTTTGCGAGAGGGCCGTCGACATGAGAAGGTAGCGGAGGTTGATGACCAGCTGCACCAGGGCCATCTCCAGAAAAGATCCCGCCGACGCGATTACCGAAAGCCCTGCAAATTGCCCCGCCGAGGTGAGATTTGTCAGAGAGAGAATGCCCGCCTCCATGGGTGTCAGCGGCAGTTCCGCCGCCTGAATCCCGAACGCGAAGGACACCGCAAAATACCCCAGGCAAATCGGAACCCCGTCCCGAAGACCCTTCCGAAACCAACTTTTCCGTTCCACGCCGTCACGCCTCCTTCCTAAAAACACATAACTGCCCTCGCCATCCATCTCCATAACCGAAAAATCGACGCAGCCATTCGCAAATGGCTGCGCCGAAAATCTCTTCATTCTGTTGTCCTGCGCGAAACAAGACAGCTACCGAACTCACTCGTCCTCGTTCGGAACATCAAGGGTGGGGACATCCTCGGTCTCTTCCGGATCACGGTAAACCGGGGCGTTCGCCTGCTGCGCACGCTCAGCGTCCAGCTGCTTGACGGAAAGGGAAATCTTGTGGTCGGCGGCGTTGAAGTCCACGACCTTCGCATCGATCTCCTGCCCAACCTTCAGGACATCCGACGGCTTGTCCACATGCTCCCTAGAAATCTGGGAGACATGGAGGAGCGCATCAACGCCCGGAAGAAGCTCGACAAATGCACCGAAGTCGGTCATACGGGCGACACGGCCATGTACGACGCTGCCGATGCTGAAGTTGTTGGCGGCCTCGATCCACGGATTCTGATCCGGGAACTTCAGGGACAGGGCGATCTTCTCGCCGCGGATGTCCTTGATGAGAACCGTAAGTTCCTGTCCGACATGGAAAACCTTCTTCGGGTTCTCCACGCGGCCCCAGCTCATCTCCGAGATGTGGAGAAGGCCGTCAGCCCCGCCAAGATCGACAAATGCGCCGAAGTCCGTGACGTTCTTGACGATACCGACAACAACATCACCGGGCTGGATGCGCTCGAAGAGAGCCTTCGCGGCTTCCTTCTTCCTCGCCACAAGGAGCTGCTTGCGGTCGCCGATGATGCGGCGGCGGCGCGGGTTGAACTCCGTGATGACGAACTCGATGTCCTGATCCTGGTACTTGGTAAGATCGCGCTCGAAGACGTCCGATACAAGGCTGGCCGGGATGAAGACCCTGGTGTCCTCATAGTTGACGGTCAGGCCGCCCTTGAGAACCTGCGTGACCTTCGCGGTGAGGACTTCCTTATTCTCGAAAGCCTCCTCCAGACGCTTGCTGCCCTTCTCGGCCACAAGGCGCTTGTGGGTCAGCGTGACCTGGCCTTCACCGTCGTTAACCTTGAGAACCTTCACCTCAAGCTTGTCGTCCGGATGAAGAACCTCGGTCAGGTCCTTGCAATCGTTGCTGTACTCTTCCTTTGTCAACACACCGTCGGCCTTATAGTCGATATTAAGATACGCTAAATCCGGCTTTACATCGATAACGGTGGCCTCGACGATCTCTCCGTTGTGGATCGTCCTAAAGCTCTGGTCGAGGAGCTCATCAAAGCTCTGCTCTTCTGACATGGTTACAAACCTCCTGGATTATTGTATTTGGGGTGGATGCCCCGGCCGTGATACCTACACAACAATCGGATTGGAATCGTACAGTGAACAAATCTTCCAGCTTCTGAATGTAGTAAGTATTCCCGCACTGGCTTCTGCAAATATCGTAGAGCTTCTGCGTGTTGGAGGAATTCTTTCCACCAATCACGATCATCACGTCCGACTTCGCCGCCAATTCCATTGACTCCATCTGTCTTTCGCGCGTCGCGTTGCAGATGGTATTCGTTACTTTCGCATCATAACACATTCGTCGAATGATTGCAACGATTTTGTGAAAATTGTCGTGATGAAAAGTGGTTTGCGAAACAACCCAGACTGGCATATCGATTGGCAAATGCTCCCGCGAGGCATTTGCCGCACACTTCTTCGTTTCTTCATACGCTTCCGCGAGCCGCCGCACGTCCTCCTCCGACTCGACGACCGCGCACGGGCCATCGACCCAGCCGCGGATTCCCTCGACCTCGGGGTGGTTCGGGTTCCCGATGATGATGATCCCGTACCCCTCCCGGCTCTTCTCCGCGACGATATCGTGGATCTTCTGGACGAAGGGGCAGGTCGCCGTGACAATCTGGTAGCCGCTCTCCGACAGCTTCTCCGTCATTTGCCGGGAAATGCCGTGCGAGCGGACAATGATCACCGACCCGGACGGGGGCATTTGCCCCTTCTCAATGCAAAAGGAGGAGTCCCTGCCGAGGCCGGCGGCCGCCTTCAAAGCCTCGTCTTCTACCTCCAGCGGCTTCTCATCAACGACGATGAGGTCGTCCCCGATAATGCGGACGCCCTTCCGGGCAAGATCCTCCACCACCTGCTCGTTGTGGATGATCGGCCCCATCGTGTACACCCGTCCCGGATTCTTCTCCGCCTCGTCGTACACCATCTGCACCGCCCGCTTCACCCCGAAGCAAAAGCCCGCGCTCTTCGCAACTTGAACTTCCATGATATACCTCTCATTTTTTCTTCAACACCGCGAGAGCCGCATAATGCAGAACATTAAACTTCTCGGGAGCAATTTCCTCCAGCAAGGCGCGGTGCTCCGCATCCCATCTCGCCAGCTCCTCCTCCGAGAGAGACGCGCCCACACCCCGGCAGGCCTTCATCCTCCCGTGCCAGCTTTCTTTCGTAAACGGAACCATGAGATCATACTCCTCATGGTCTTCCATTTGAAAATATTGATACGCCACGTCCGGAATTTCAATCGGATGCCTCGTCTCCCCGGCTCCCGACCAGTTCGGGCTGTATTTGAGCACAAGCTCCTCGCTTTTTCCCGCTATTTCATCCTCAAAGGGAAGCCAGGCCATGTAGAGGACCAGCAGCCGTCCGCCCGGCTTCAACATCGCGGCCAGCTTCGGGAGCACCCGCGCATGGTCAAAGTACCAGAAGCACTGGCAGGCCGTCACTACGTCAAAGCTCTCCTCCGGAAAGGAAAGCTCCTCCGCAGGAACCGCCAAAAACGAAATCCGCTGGCCGCTGGCATTTGCCAAAGTCTTCGCCGCCGCAATCTGCTCCGGGGAAATGTCCGTGCCCGTCCATTTGGCACCAAAACGATATAAATTCCGCGGCAGCACCCCGGTACCCGTTCCGATGTCCAGAACCTCCTGCCCCTTTGTGCAGAGCCCGCGGTCCACAATCTTCCTGTAGAACTCCTCCGGGTAGATGTCCCGGTACTTCGCGTACTCCTCCGAAACCCTCCCCCAGTCAAATGCCTTCCCGCCGTCAATCCTGCTATCCGTTATCTCCATGTCGCCACCAGCCCGCTTCTATTTTCCTGCTGTCCATTCTACCACGGTCGCAGCGTAA
>CADCQU010000365.1 GCA_902803635.1 uncultured Lachnospiraceae bacterium
CATTTGTGCATGGGGATATAGCTCAGTGGGAGAGCGTTCGGTTCGCATCCGAAAGGCCGTGAGTTCGAATCTCATTATCTCCATCGGCAGCCCGTCCATGCGGCGGGCTGTCCTTTTATCACAAGGAGCGTCTGTAGCTCAGTGGATAGAGCACTGGATTCCGGTTCCAGGTGCGCGGGTTCGACTCCTGCCAGACGCGCGAACGTGACGGTCATATCTTCGGATGTGGCCGTTTTCTTTTTGGTTGATTTTTGCAAGGGGGAGTGTTATGATAAAAAATAGTCATTTTTTGCCTATGGGGAAAGGTTCGCGATGCCGCTGTCTGAATTTTCAAAAAGTGGCACTGCAAACCTGTCCTCGCGTGCAAGAAAGAAAATGAGGTGACAGGGGATAGGAAATGGAAACAGAAAGTATTCGGATCAATAAATATCTAAACGGCACGGGCTATTGCTCCCGCCGGGAGGCGGACAAGCTCCTTGCGGCGGGCCGCGTTACGGTGGAGGCCGCCGACGGGACGGTGCGGCTGGCGGGAGTGGGCGACCGCTGCGTCCCGAGCGACCGCGTATTTGTCGATGGGAAGCACATCGAGGATACCGAGGAGGAGAAGCTCTACCTCATGCTCAACAAGCCCAAGGGGGTCATTTGCACGGGCGACCGGCGGGTGCCGGACAACATCATCGATTTCTCCGGCTTCCGGCACTACATTTCGTATTGCGGCCGGTTGGACAAGGACTCGACGGGCCTTGTCCTTTTGACAAATGACGGCGAGCTGAATGACCGCGTGATGCGGGCCGCCTATTTCCATGAGAAGGAATACATCGTGCGGGTGGACAAGCCCATCACGCCCGGTTTTCTCGCGGCCATGCGCCGGGGCGTACGCATCGTCCTTGACGACGACCGCCATCTTGCGAAGCCGGATCCGGAAGATCCCGAGGCCGGCAAACGCCGCCGCGGCCTTCCGGTGACGACCAGGCCCTGCCAGGTCACAAGGCTGCGCGGATACGAATTTTCCATCATCCTCACACAGGGGTACAACAAGCAAATCCGCCGCATGTGCCAGGCGCTGGGCTACACGGCCCTGGAGATTCGCCGCATCCGCATCATGAACCTCCGCCTCGGGAACCTCAAGGAAGGCATGAAGCGCTTCCTCACGAAGGCCGAGATCGAGGAGCTAAAACGCCTCGCCTACGAACAGGAATTTGAGGGGGAAGTCGGGCAGGTGGATTAAAAATTTCAGGGAACGAAAGGGGGATGGACATGGAAGAGCTGCAAACGAAGTACCGGGAGCTCGTGAAGAAAATCCGCTACTACAACGAGCGCTACGAGGCCGCGGAGCCGGAGATTTCGGATCACGAGTACGACGAGCTGATGCAAGAGCTCAAGGCCATGGAGAAGGAGCACCCCGAGCTTTCGGAGGCCGCCTCCCCCACAAAGACCGTGGGTGCGAAGGTTCGCCGCGAGGCGGGCGTCACCGTGACCCACCGTGTCCCGATGCTCTCCATCGAGGACGTTTTTGAGAAAGCGGACGTCGCCGCCTACGTGAAGGACGTATGGGAAAAATTCCCGGACGCTGCATTTGCCGTGGAGCAGAAGATCGACGGCCTCTCGATGACCCTCCGCTACGAGGGCGGGAAGCTTGTCCTGGCGGAGACCCGCGGCGACGGCTACGTCGGCGAGGATGTTACGGTGAACGCGAAGGCCATCCCCGACGTTCCGCAGGAAATCGCCGAGACGGACTACCTGGAAGTGCGCGGTGAGGTCTATATGTGCCTTGCGGATTTCGACCGTGTCAACGAGGAGCAGGAACGCCTCGGGAAGCGGACATTTGCCAATCCCAGAAACTGCGCGGCGGGGACGCTCCGCCAGCTCGACCCGGAGATGACGAAAAAACGCGGTCTCTCGTTCTTCGTCTTCAACGTTCAGGACGGTCCGGCTGCCTATCAGGAGGCACAGACAAATGGCCTTGCGGCCCTCCGCGGGCTTGGCTTCCGGACGGTTCCCTCGACGCTCTGCAGGACGGTGGACGAAATCCTGGCGGAAATCGACCGTATCGGGCAAATGCGCGGCGAGCTGGGCTATGACATTGACGGGGCGGTGGTGAAGCTCGACGAGACGGCTCTCCGGGCATGGTTTACGGCGGCCTCGAAATACAGCCCCGGCCATATCGCCTACAAGTATCCGCCGGAGGAAAAAGAAACGATCGTGCGTTCCATCGAGGTCTCCGTGGGCATGACCGGACGGCTCAACCCGACCGCGGTCTTCGACCCCATCCGGCTCTGCGGGACGATGGTGAGCCGCGCAACGCTCCACAACCAGGACTTCATCAACGAGCTGCATATCGGCCTTGGGGATACCGTCGTCGTCTACAAGTCCGGCGAGATTATCCCGAAAATTCGCCGCTCGGTGCCGGAAAAACGTCCGGAGGGAACCGAGGACTTCCGGCTGCCGGACATTTGCCCGGCCTGCGGCGAGAAGGTGGTGCGCGAGGCGGGCATGTCGGACGTCAAATGCGTGAACCCCTCGTGCCCGGCACAGCTTGAAAGACATATTATCAATTTCGTCGGCCGCGACGCGATGGACATCAAGGGCTTCGGCGAGGAGATCGCCCTCAAATTGGTCCGCGAGGGCTTCCTTAGCGACATCGCGGACATTTACGCCCTTCACGCGCGGCGGGACGAGCTTTTGGAAAAGAAGATTATCGGCCGTGAAAAGAGCACCGACAAGCTGCTTGCCGCGATCGAGGCCTCGAAGGGGAACGAGCCGTGGCGGCTGGTCGCGGGGCTTGCGATTCCGAATATTGGCCGCACGAGCGCACAGACACTCCTGATGCATTTTGGCACCGTCGACGCGCTGGAGAAGGCCGACCGGGAGGCGCTCCTCGCCGCGCCGGACATCGGCGAGGTGACGGCCGACGCGGTTCTTGCATTTTTCGGCTCGGAGAAGGGCCGGGGCCTCATCGAGCGTTTCCGCGAGGCGGGCCTTCGGATGGAGGCGGAGAAAAAGACGGGCGGCACGGGCCTTGCGGGGCTGACATTTGTCGTGACCGGGGACGTTGTCCATTTTCCAAACCGAAATGAGCTGTCCTCGTTTATCGCGGCAAATGGCGGCAAATGCGCGGGGAGCGTTTCGAAGAAGACGACCGCGCTTATTGCAAATGACGCCGCCTCGAACACGGGGAAGAATAAGAAGGCACGGGAATTGGGGATACCGATTTTGACGGAGGAAGAGTTTCTTACGAAGTACGGGCTCACACCGCCGCAATAAACATTTTTCAGGAGGGAGATGACATGCCGATCAAGGTTCCATATGGGCTGCCAGTGAAAGACATCCTCGAAGGGGAAAATATATTTGTCATGGACGACAACCGGGCCATGCACCAGGACATCCGCCCGATTCAGATCCTCATCCTCAACCTCATGCCCATGAAGGAGGATACGGAGCTGCAGATTTTGCGCGAGCTGTCCAACACGCCCCTGCAGATTGACTGCATTTTCATGCGGATGCAGAGCCATGTCTCGAAAAATGCCTCCAAGAGCCATCTGGACACCTTCTATGTGACCTTTGACGAAATACGAAGGAAGTACTATGACGGCATGATCGTTACCGGCGCGCCCGTGGAGCTTCTGGAGTTCGAGGAGGTGGACTACTGGGAGGAGCTGGAGCAGATTTTCTCCTGGGCGAACACCCACGTGACCTCCACGATGTTCCTCTGCTGGGGCGCGCAGGCGGCTCTCTACTATTATTATGGCATTCCGAAGTACAGGCTCCCGAAGAAGCTTTTCGGGATTTACTGGCACAAGATTTACAACCGCAAGGTGCCGCTGGTACGGGGCTTTGACGACAGCTTCCTCATGCCCCAGTCGCGCTACACCGAGGTGCGGACCCGCGATATTACGGCAAAAGGCGAGATTACGGTGCTCGCCAAATCCGAGGAGGCGGGCGTCGGCCTTGCGATGGCGGAAAATGGCCGCAAGATTTTTGTGACGGGGCATCTCGAATATGGACGGATGCAGCTCCGCCGCGAGTACCTGCGCGACCAGCAGAAAGGTCTGGGGACCGCCCTCCCCGAGAATTATTTCCCGGACAATGACCCCGGCAAGCGTCCGCCGCTCCTTTGGAGGGCGCACGCGAACAATCTGTATACAAACTGGCTCAACTATTACGTCTACCAGTCCACGCCCTACAAGCTGGACGGAACCCCCTGGGGCGACGAGATTCCGGATAATTTTAGGGAATAAGCATTTCCCAAAGAAATTAGTGAAATTTAACTTTTCAGAACGGGTATTTTACGCTATAATGGCGAATGATGTTTTTCGTGAAATCCATTAGAAACAGGAACGAACTATGGTAAAGAATAGCAAGTACACGTATCTGGATGAACTGGAGCGCTCGCAGCAGCTCGACCGCATCAACGCGATGGGGGACGAGGAGCGGAGGACGCGAAACGGACAAAGGCCCCGCAGGGATGCGGAAGGCTTCGAGGCCGACGCGGACAGGGAGCGCAGGATGCGGGAGAGACGCCGCGATATAGAACGGAAAGAGCGGGAGGAACGGCGGAAAAAGAAGGTGAAGACCATCCGCATCATCCTCGTGGTCGCCCTGATCGCGATTGTCGGGGCCGTCATTTTCTTCGCCCGCGGTATTTTCGGGAAGGGATCTGGACCGACGCCGGAACAGCCGCCGGTTTCCTTTATCACCCCCGAGCCGACAGTATCCTCCACTGCGCCTGTCGTGGAGGGCACGCCGACACCGACGCCCGAGCCGGAAGCTCCGACCATGACGCCGACGCCGACACCCGAACCCGTCCTTGCCTGGTGGGAATATTATTCGGAAGAACCGATTCCTGAAGGAGACATCGTCCAGGTGAACAGCCAGATTTACAGCTATGAGCAAATGTGCCGCGACCTCAATTTCCTGCGCCAGCGCTACCCGGACAAGCTCCAGGTCTACCGCATCGGCAAGACTGCTGACGACCGCGAGCTGCTCGACTGCGTGATTGGCTCGGAAAATGCGACGAAGGATGTCATTATTCAGTATTCGATGCACGCCCGCGAGTATATCAACACCCCGCTCGCCATGCGCCAGATCGAGGAGTTCCTGAAAAACTGGGACACGCCGACCTACAACGGCAAGACCTGCGGCTCCCTTGTCAACAACGTGCGGCTGCATTTGATCCCGATGGCGAACCCTGACGGCATTGCCATCAGCCAGGGCGGCTTCGAGGCCATCCGGAACGAGGAGATGCGGGCGAAATTGAACGACATTTGGCAATATGACCAGCAGAACGGCTATGGCAGCGCCGACTACGAGACCTACTACAAGCGTTGGAAGGCAAATGGCCGCGGCGTGGATTTGAACCGCAACTTTGACCAGAACTGGGAGACGACCGGCGGAAGGTCCTGGTACTCCTCCTCGGGCTATGCCGGCGAGTCGGCGGCCTCCGAGAACGAGACGAAGGCCATCGTGCGTCTGGCAAATGCCATCAATTGCATCGGCGAGGTAGCCTACCACTCCATGGGCTCGATCGTCTACTGGGATTACGGCACGACCGGCGACCTCCACGCGAAGGACGAGAAGCTGGCAAATGTCGTTGCGGACTTGACGGGCTACGCCCTGAATTCCACGATTGACACCGGGCAGAATTCGTCCGGCTGCAGCGATTACTTCATCCTTGAGCGCGGCGTCCCGGCCATCACCATCGAGACCGGGAAGGAGACCTGCCCGGTGCCCATCGAGCAGTGGCCGGACATTTGGGAGCGGAACCGCTACATTGTCCCCGCCCTCGCCGAGCTATTTGGCGGATTTTGACTTTAAATTTTCACAGGCTGCCCTTGGGCAGCCTTGTTGTATAAGGGAGGAACCCTATGAAAACAATACAGCAGGAATTGACAAACCTCCTTGCGGCCGCCTTCGAGGCGGCGGGGTATGATGCCGCCCTCGGCGAGGTGCGGCTCTCCGACCGCCCGGAGCTCTGCGACTACCAGTGCAACGGGGCCCTTTCGGCCGCCAAACGCTACAAAAAGGCTCCCTTTGCGATTGCCGAGGAGGTGCTGGCCGCGCTGAGGGGCATTCCGGGCGCGGAGGACTGCACGGCGGAGATCGCCCGGCCCGGCTTTATCAACCTCAAGGTCGCGCCGGCCTTTCTGAAGGAAAAGCTCGGCGAGCTGGCCGTGGACGGGAGCCTTGGCATCCCGACGGCCGAAAAGACGAAGAAAATCGTCCTCGACTACGGCGGACCCAACGTCGCAAAACCCCTCCACATCGGACATTTGCGGAGCGCGGTCATCGGCGAGAGCATTAAGCGCATCCTCCGGGCCGTAGGCCACGAGGTCTTAGGGGACGTGCATTTGGGAGACTGGGGCCTGCAAATGGGTCTCGTCATCACCGAATTAAAGCACCGGCAGCCGCATTTGCCGTATTTTGCAAAGGAGGCTCCGGC
Source organism: uncultured Lachnospiraceae bacterium (assembly GCA_902803635.1). Taxonomy (GTDB): domain Bacteria; phylum Bacillota; class Clostridia; order Lachnospirales; family Lachnospiraceae; genus Chordicoccus. The sequence continues at coordinate 6,440 of CADCQU010000365.1, forward strand.
AGAATATCCGAAGGAGGCCCCCTTCACGATCGGCGAGCTGGAAGAGCTCTACCCCTTTGCGTCGGCGAAGTCCAAGGAGGACGAGGCGTACAAGGCGGAGGCCATGGAGGCGACGGCCCTCTTGCAGGCCGGACATCCGGGCTACCGGGCGCTCTGGGAGAAGATCATGGAGGTTTCCATCGCGGACCTCAAGGAGAACTACCGGCGGCTCGGGGTCTCGTTCGACCTCTGGAAGGGCGAGTCGGACGTGCAGCCGCTCCTTGCGCCGATGGTCGAGAAAATGGTGGCGGACGGGGTGGCCGTGCGCGACCAGGGAGCGCTCGTCGTGGACGTCACCGAGCCGACCGATAAGAAGGAAATCCCGCCCTGCATCGTCCAGAAATCCGACGGGGCGGCCCTCTATGCGACCACGGACCTTGCGACGATTGCCGAGCGCGTGAGCCTCTTTGCACCGGATGCGATTATTTACGTCGTGGACAAGCGGCAGGCCATGCACTTTGTGCAGGTCTTCCGCGCGGCGAGGAAGGCCGGGCTCGCCCCGGAGGGCCTCGAACTTGCGCACGTCGGCTTCGGAACGATGAACGGCAAGGACGGCAAGCCCTTTAAGACCCGCGCCGGCGGGGTCATGCGCCTCGAAACCCTCCTCAACGAGGTGAACGAGGAGATGATCGGCAAGATCAGGGAAAATAAAAATGTCCGTGAGCAGGACGCGGAGGCGACGGCCGAGATCGTCTCGCTTGCGGCCATCAAATACGGCGACCTCTGGAACCAGGCGTCGAAGGACTACGTCTTCGATATCGAGAAATTTGCCTCCTTCGAGGGAAATACCGGCCCGTATATCCTGTATACGATTGTCCGGATTTCGTCGATTCTAAGGAAAGGAGGCTTCTCGATCGTCGGGAACGGAGACGGTACGGACACTGCGGGCGAGATTTCGTCGATTCTCAGGAAGGACGGTTCTTCGACAGAGGAGCAGGGAATCCTATGTACCTTCAAGGAGCCGGAGACCGAGGCGGAGAAGAATCTTGTGCTTTCGCTGCTTCGTTTCGGCGAGACCGTCGAGAAGGCCGCGGAGGAGCTCGCGCCCCACAAGATCTGCGCCTACGTCTATGCGCTGGCAAATGACTTCAACCGTTTCTACCAC
>CADCQU010000366.1 GCA_902803635.1 uncultured Lachnospiraceae bacterium
AGCTTTCTCCGCATGCATGGCAACTGGACTGTTTTCTGCACACTGAGGCGTCGCTTCGCTCAGAATGACAAGCCGTTCACGAGGAAATCAGTTCGATTTTTAGGGGCTGAACTGTAACTACAAAAAATTTCACGAAAAATTCAGACTCGTTTTCGTTTGCGAACTTGCATTTGTATATAGAAATGGGGTATAGTATAGGTTGTGTTATCCTGGTACCGGAGAAGGTGCCTGGAAGGAGGGCATATATGGATCCAAACCAAAATAATAAAGATCAGCCCGGGAAGGGCCGGCAGTCGATCCTCATCCTACTCATCTGCATACTCGTGAGCCTCCTGTGTATGAGCTTCTTCACGGGAATCCTGAACAATACCACGTCGAAGCAGATTAGCTACGATGAGTTTCTTCTCCGGCTTGGCAAGGGCGAGCTTGCGGAGGTGCAGATCGAGGGCACCACGCTGACCATCAAGCCGGTGAAGACCGGGGAGACTTCGTACCAGGTGACGTATTACACCACCATGACCGAGGACGAGACGGCCCTGACGGCCCGGCTCGAAAAGTACCCCTCGGTCAAGTTTTCCAAGAAGGAAGCCTCGGTGGCGATGACCATCATCGGCACCATTTTGAGCTTCCTCGCGCCCTTTGTCATTTTGATGATCTTCCTGAGCCTTATGATGAACAAGATGGGCAAGAACGGCGGCGGCATCATGGGCGTCGGCAAGAGCCGTGCGAAGACCTACATTCAGAAGGATACGGGTGTTACCTTCAAGGACGTGGCCGGTGAGGACGAGGCGAAGGAGTCGCTGCAGGAGTGCGTGGACTTTCTTCACAACCCAGGCCGCTACTCGGCCATCGGCGCGAAGCTCCCGAAGGGCGCGCTGCTCGTGGGTCCTCCGGGTACCGGCAAGACGCTGCTCGCGAAGGCCGTCGCGGGCGAGGCGCACGTGCCATTTTTCTCGCTCTCGGGCTCGGAATTTGTCGAGATGTTCGTGGGCGTCGGCGCGAGCCGCGTGCGAGACCTCTTCGAGGAGGCCAAGAAGAACTCGCCCTGCATCATTTTCATCGATGAGATTGACGCGATTGGCAAGACCCGCGATTCCGGAAGGTTTGGCGGCAACGACGAGCGCGAGCAGACCCTGAACCAGCTCCTTGCGGAGATGGACGGCTTTGACTCCTCGAAGGGACTTCTCATCATCGCGGCCACGAACCGGCCAGAGATCCTGGATCCCGCGCTTCTGCGTCCGGGGCGTTTCGACCGCCGCGTCATCGTGGACCGGCCGGACCTCAAGGGGCGAATCGCCATTTTGAAGGTACACGCGAAGGATGTGAAGATGGATGAGACGGTAGATCTCGAAAACATCGCGCTCGCGACCAGCGGGGCGGTGGGGTCGGATCTGGCCAACATGATTAACGAGGCCGCAATCCTGGCGGTAAAAAATGGCCGGCAGCTTGTCAGCCAGAAGGACCTTCTCGACGCGGTCGAGGTGGTGCTGGTCGGCAAGGAGAAGAAGGACAGGATCCTGGGGCCGGAGGAGCGCCGGATTGTCTCCTACCATGAAATCGGACACGCGCTTCTGTCCGCGCTCCAGAAAAATGCGGAACCGGTGCAAAAGATTACGATTATCCCGCGCACGATGGGCGCTCTTGGGTACGTTCTCAACGTGCCCGAGGAGGAAAAGTACCTCAACACGAAGAAGGAGCTGGAGGCTCGCCTTGTGCAGCTTCTCGGCGGACGCGCTGCGGAGGAGATCGTTTTCGACACGGTGACGACGGGCGCCGCCAATGACATCGAGCAGGCGACGAAGCTTGCCCGGGCGATGATCACGCAGTACGGTATGTCCGAGAAGTTCGGACTCATGGGACTGGCGAGCGTCGAGAGCCAGTATCTGGAAGGGCGGACGGTCCTCAACTGCGGCGACCGCACGGCCACCGAGGTCGACCACGAGGTCATGGAGCTTCTGAAGCGGTCCTACGAGGAGGCGCTGACCCTCCTCCGCGAACACCGCGGGACGATGGACCAGCTGGCCGAGTACCTGATCCAGAAGGAAACCATTACCGGTCGCGAGTTCATGCGTATCTACCGCGACGTCGAAGGCCTCGCCGACCCCGCCATCGGTGCCGAGAAGAGGCGCGTCGAGCAGAACCCGTACTGGGCGAACACCTCGTCCCCGGTGAACCCCTCGCCCTCGGCGGCGGACAATACCGGAGCTTCGGGGAGCGATACCCAAGGTTGGGGGAATAACACGGATACTCCGGCGAACCCGGATGAAACTCCTGTGTAAGTATTTTCGCAAAGGAAAACAGGGCGGAGAAGGCCCTGTTTTTCTTATGTTACAGTTCAG
>CADCQU010000367.1 GCA_902803635.1 uncultured Lachnospiraceae bacterium
GAATACTGCTTTGGCTCTGTTATGTCAACGGAACATCCCTATTACGTGACCGACCGCGAGTACGGCCTCCTTACCACCTCGATGCAGGGCGCGGCAAATGCCTCCGGCTTCCTTGTGGATACCCGCGGCAGCATCGTCGGCATTTTTGCGGACCGCCTCTCGCCGGAAGGGACGACGGTGATTACGGCAATTCCGATTTCCGCAATCAAAACCCTGCTCACCAAGCTGATGAACGGCGAGGAGCTCGTCTCCTTCGGCATCATGGGCCGTGACATTTCGCTGGAGGAGGGCGAGAAGCTCTCGGTGCCCGACGGCATTTACGTCCTCTACGCGGCGGAGGATTCGGCGGCCCTCGAAGCCGGCATCCGCATGGGCGACATCATCACCACCATCAACGGAAAGATGATCAAGAGCCTTCGTCTTTTGGAGGAGGAGCTCTACCGACACAAGGTCGGCGACAGCCTCACCGTCACCATCCTCCGCCCCGGCCCGGAGGACTACGTAGAAATCACCTGCGAGGTCGTTCTCGACGCGCTGGAAGCCGAATAAAAAACTGCCCCTTGTCTTTTTAAATTCCTTGTAGGAATTTTTGGAAGGAGAGGGGCTTTTTTATTTTTTGCGTGACGTAGCTCCCCTTTCTGGCGTATAATAGAAAGCGAAAAAAGTGTGTTTGTCTGGAAAGGAGGTGTTTATGCCTGGTCCTATGGGAGGGGGCGGCCGCGTCGGCCGCGGGTATCTCACGGAGGAGGAGAAGAAAAATGCCCCGAAGATCACCCCCGAGCTTCTCAAACGAGTCTTTTCCTATTTAAAGCCCTACTGGAAGCAGATGCTCCTCGTCATCTGCGCCATTTTTGTGTCCTCCACCTTCTCACTCCTGCCGTCGGTGCTCACCGGCCGCATCATCGACGAGGGCCTCATCGGCCAGAACATGGGCGCACTCATCCGGCTCATCCTCCTCTCGCTCGGCGTCACGCTGGCCGCGAACCTCATCGGTGTCCTGGAGAGCTACCTCAACACCTGGATTGCCCAGCATATTACCTGCGATATGCGAAACAAGATGTTTGCGCATTTGCAGAAAATGTCGCAGAGCTTTTTCACGGCAAATAACCAGGGCGACATCATCACCCGCATGACGAGTGACATCGACGGCGTGCGGACGGTCATCACAAATACATTTTCCAGTATCCTCTCGAACGCCATCACCCTCATCGTGGCCGTCGTCATCATGTTCCAGGCCAACTGGGTCCTGGCTCTTGTGGGTATCCTGATCATCCCGCTCTTTGTCATCCCGACACGGCGGGCCGGCAAGACCCGGTGGAACCTGACACGCGAGGCTCAGGCGGCAAATGACGAGATTAACGGCATCCTGAATGAAACCCTCTCGGTCAGCGGCCAGCTTCTGGTAAAGCTCTTTGGCAAGGAGGAGGAAGAGTACCAGAAATATGCAAAGGCAAATGAGAAGATGGTGCGGCTCAACATTAAGGAGAGCATGGCCGGCCGCTGGTTCCGCGTGGTCATCACGACCTTCTCCAGCATCGGCCCGATGCTCCTCTACCTTGTCGGCGGAATTCTCATGATGCAATTTGACTCGGATCTCACGGTGGGCGACATCACGATCATGGTGGCGCTCCTTGGAAGGATGTACGGCCCGGTGAACCAGCTCCTCAACATGCAGGTTGAGTGGATCCGGTCGATGGCCTCCTTTACGCGGATCTTCGAATACTATGATATGCCCATCGAGATTGAGAACGCGCCGGACGCGGTCATCCCGAAGACCGCGACGGGCGAGGTGGGCTTCTCCCACGTCGCCTTCTCCTACAACAAGGAACGACAGATTTTAAAGGACATCAATTTTGAACTCAAGAGCGGACACAGCATCGCCATCGTCGGGCCTTCCGGCTCCGGTAAGAGCACCCTCATCAACCTGATCCCAAGGCTTTATGATGTTGACGAGGGGAGTGTGACCTTTGAGGGGATCGACGTGCGGAAGCTCGATCTTGCCTGGCTCCGCAGCCAGGTCGGCATCGTGAGCCAGGAGACCTACCTCTTTAACGGTACCATCCGCGAGAACCTCCTCTATGCGAAGGCGGACGCGACCGAGGAGGAGCTGGTGGAGGCTTTGAAGAAGGCAAATGTCTACGAGCTCATCGAGAAGCAGGCGGAGGGCCTTGACGCGCGGGTTGGCAACCGCGGGCTAAAGCTCTCCGGGGGCGAGAAGCAGCGGATTTCGATTGCGAGGATACTTCTCAAGAACCCGGCCCTTCTCATCTTCGACGAGGCCACCTCTGCCCTCGACTCCATTTCGGAGTACAAAATCCAGGAAGCCATCGAGCCCCTCATCGCCTCGCGGACAAGCATCCTGATTGCCCACCGCCTCTCCACGATCCTCGCGGCCGACGAGATTTTGGTCGTCAAGGACGGCGAGATCGTCGAGCGCGGCCAGCACGACAAGCTTGTCAAGGCCGGAGGTGTCTACACCGAGCTCTACCAGACGCAATTTGCCAAGGCCCTCGAAAACGAGCGCGAACGCGCCGAAGAACTCTGGGACGGCACAATCATCGACGACTCAGATTACTAATTAGGAGCTGTTAAGAAATAAGGTGTACAGTTGGCTTAGGATAAATTCGTTTCTACAAGGCGGAGGAAGGAGGCGTAGCGGGCTAC
>CADCQU010000368.1 GCA_902803635.1 uncultured Lachnospiraceae bacterium
GAGCCCTCCAAAATGGCCGCATTCTTCCTCGGGCCGAAGACGCGGAGGCCCTTCGCCTCGAAAACGTCCACGATGCCGCCGACGAGCGGGTCGTCCATGCCCACGATCGTAAGGTCAATCTTCTTCTCCTCGGCAAATGCCGCCAATTTTTCAAATTCCATCGCCCCGATGGGCACGCACTCCGCCAGAGAAGCGATGCCGGCATTGCCCGGCGCACAGTACATTTTCTCCACCTTCGGGTTCTTTGCCGCGGCAAATGCAATTGCATGCTCCCGCCCGCCGCTGCCGACGATTAAAATTTTCATGTTGTAAGTTCCTCCCATTAATCAATGTGAACCTTGCCATCCACAACCTGCACCTTCCCCTCGGCGACGAGGCGGATGGCCTCGGGGAGGAGCTTCCACTCGGCCTCCTCCATGATCCGCCGCTGCAGCGTCTCGGGCGTATCGTCTTCGCGGACCTCCACGGCCTTCTGCAGAAGGATCGGCCCCGCGTCGAGGTCCTTGTTCACAAAATGCACCGTGGCCCCGGAGATCTTCACGCCCCTTGCAAGGGCCGCCTCGTGCACGTGGAGCCCATAGAAGCCGGCCCCGGAGAAGGCCGGAATAAGGGCCGGATGGATGTTGAGAATCCGGTTCGGATAGGCGTCGATGAGAATCTCCGGAATCTTCACGAGGCACCCCGCCAGAACCACCAGCTCCGCGCCAAGGCTCTCCACCTTCTCCTTGAGGGCGAGGTTGAAGGCCGCGCGGTCCGGAAAGGACTTCGGAGAAACCACGAAAGCCGGGATGCCGGCATTTGCCGCCCGCGTCAGTGCGTACACCCCGGGATTGTTGCTAATGACGCCGACAATTTCTACATTTGCCAGCGTCCCATCCGCCACGCGGTCGATAATCGCCTGCAAATTCGTCCCGCCGCCCGAGACCAAGACTGCTATTTTCATTGTGTTTTTCCTTTCGACTACGCTTTACACCAGCTCCACGCCCTTCGCGCCCTCGGTGATCTCGCCGAGAACGTAGGCCGTCTCCCCGGCGGCCTCGATGGCCGCCTTCGCCGCCGCCGCATCCTCCGGACGCACCGCGACCACCATGCCGATGCCCATGTTGTAGGTGTTGTACATCATGTGCTCGTCGATATTTCCAGTCCTTGCAAGGAGGCGGAAAATGGCCGGGACCTCGTAGCTGTCCTTCCGGATGACCGCGCGGGTACCCTCGCGGAGCATGCGCGGGACATTTTCATAGAAGCCGCCGCCCGTGATGTGGCTGCAGGCAAGGATGCGGACGCCCGCCTCCTTCACGCCGCGGAGGGCCTTCACATAAATTTTCGTCGGGGCAAGGAGGGTTTCGCCGAGCGTCCCGCCCAGCTCCTCATAATATGTAGAAAGCGACTCGGTCGTCATCGGGAACACCTTCCGGACGAGCGAGAAGCCATTCGAGTGGACGCCGGAGGAGGCAATGCCAAGCAGCACGTCGCCTGCCTGGAGATCCTTGCCGGTGATAATTTCCTCCTCGTCGACGATGCCGACGGCAAAGCCCGCAAGGTCATACTCATCCTCCGGGTAGAAGCCGGGCATTTCCGCGGTCTCGCCGCCGATGAGGGCGCAGCCCGCCTGCAGGCACCCGTCCGCGACACCCTTCACGATGTCCGCGATCTTCTCCGGGTAGTTCTTTCCGCAGGCGATGTAGTCAAGGAAGAACAGCGGCTCGCCGCCCGCGCAGGCGATATCGTTCACGCACATCGCCACGCAGTCGATCCCGACCGTGTCATTTTTCCCCATGAGGAAGGCGAGCTTGAGCTTCGTGCCCACGCCGTCGGTGCCGGAAACCAGGGTCGGTTTCTTCATATTCTTAAAACTATTTAACGAAAATGCACCGGAGAAGCCGCCAAGTCCCCCGAGAACCTCCGGCCGAAGGGTCTTTTTAACATGCTCCTTCATCAGCTCCACGGAGGCATACCCCGCCTCAATGTCCACGCCCGCGCTCTTGTAGTCCATATCTTAATCCTCCCTTTATTTCCCGTACCCCTGGTACCCGACCTCCTGAAGCTTCGCGTCCTTCTTCATGACGCCTTCCTTCATCTTTTCGGAGTAGTCCTTGAGCTTCGCAAGAAGCTCCGCATCCGAAACCGCGAGGATCTTCGCCGCCAGGAGGGCCGCATTTGCCCCGCCGCCGATGGCCACCGTCGCCACCGGAATGCCGCTCGGCATTTGCACGATGGAGTAGAGGCTGTCGCGCCCGCCGAGAGAGGTCGTGTGCATCGGAATCCCAATGACCGGCATCGGGAAGAGCGCCGCGCACATCCCCGGCAAATGCGCCGCCATGCCAGCGCCGGCGATGATAACCTTCACGCCCCGCCCCTCGGCCGTCTTTGCATATGTAAAGAACTCGTCCGGCTCTCTGTGTGCAGATATGATGCGCATCTCGTAGGAAACGCCCAGCTCATCGAGGACCGCCGCGGCCTTCGCCATCACTGGCATATCCGAATCCGATCCCATCACGATACTAACCTTCGCCATTTTTTCTCCTCTTTCCTGTGCCCGCAGGCACATATCATACATTCCCGGCAACCCTGCGGCTCTAACTTTGCACCATCAATACCGTTCCCGCAACAAGACTAATCTCCCATTTCCGGCAACCCTTCGGCTCTGTTTTACATCTTCATTACTGTTCCCGCACCGAAGCCGCGCACACGAAGGGCCTTGCCTTCATGTACCGTGCCCGGATGGCCGAGAGCTCCCGTCTGAGCCTTCGGTACAACTCCCGCTGTTCCTCGGTAAAATATCGCTCTCCAGCATTTTTCTGCCCTGTGGATACAGGCACGATCCGGAGCGTCCCGACATGTTTGGCAAATGCCTCCTCCCCGATTTTGCGCAGGGCTTCTTCCTCGGCCCGGAGCCGCCAGCTGACATAAGCCTCATCCAAAAAGAGGGCCAGCACCCGCTCCACATCCTCCGGCAAATGCAGAAGCGCCACTTTGATAAGCTCTTCCTCCTCCTCGCCAAAGGCCAGGGCGGCGGAAGCGCCGCATTCCGCGACCCAGGGGGCCGCGAGCATCAGCTCCGGCGGGCGCACGAGCACCGACGAACGGACGCCCAGCCCGCGCAGCATCCGCCGCACGTAGGCCGCCACTGGGAGCATTTCCGTATCGGCCGCGATACATGCCGTCTCCATACCTATAATCGTCTGCTTTGCATTTGTCAAATGCACGCGCCAGTGGCCGACGACGGCGGCGGCTTCCGCCAACAAATGCTCCTGGTACATGCCCGTGGGTGCCGCAGGTACGTCCGCCTCCTCGAAGAGGTCCAACTCCCGCTCCACGTAGGACAGGCTGCACTCCGGCAGGTAGTCAAAGAAAAAGTACCGCAGATCGCGCACAAGCGCAGAAGGCTCGGGGAGCGCATCTCCCTGAAAGGCCCCGTAGACCTCCAAAAAGAGCTCGATCAGGGCCGCCGTCCGCATCTCGGAAAGCGCGATGTGCCGGTGGCCGAGGCCTCCTTCCGCCCAGCGAAGCGCAAAAAGTACCTCCTTTAGTATTCCTTCCGGCAAATGTCCCTCCGCCTCCACAAGGCTTTCGGACTGCAAATGCCCGACGAGGAGGGGTACCTTGCGGCCTTGCCCGTCCTCCTCCCGCAAATGCCTTCCTTCCTGTAGGAGCGGCAGCATTTCCCTTGCCAGAAGGCGGAAATATTGTCCATAAGGCTCCGGGACGAGCTCTTCCGAGGGTACCTCGAAAAGCCGCCCATAGACCAGTTCCAATCTCTCCGTCATGCACCCACCCCCATCAGAAGAACCGCAAACCAGAGCACGGAGGTAATCCCGGAGACAAGCGAGCCAAGGACGGGGAAAAGCACCTGCGCATCCGGCTCCCGGAACGAGCGCATCCCGACATAGAAGCCGTAGATGGACAGAAGCATCGCCGTGATGCCCACGACTCCGACGTAAATCCCAGCCCCTCCGCGCGTGAAGGCCGAAATGACCGACACGATGGCAAGCAGGGCCAGGGAAGCCACGCCAAGGCCGAGGGCCCATTTGCCGCCCCGGGCATGACTCCTCTCCGCGAACTTATACCGTTTTCCATCTGCCATGGCAAGCCCTCCAAACCTACCCCAATCATTCTTAGAAATACAATAAATTCCTTCAAGCCCCTGTCATTCTGAGCGAAGCGAAGAATCCCGTCAAACACCCTGTCATTCTGAGCGAAGCGAAGAATCCCGTCAAACACCCTGTCATTCTGAGCGAAGCGAAGAATCCCGTCATACCCCCTGTTATGCTTACTCTTCCGCCCCATACTGCTTGTAATAGGCATCAATTGCGGCCAGGAGTTCGTCCGTAAGGACCTTCTTCCCGTCACGCTCCTGATCCTTGAGGCACTCGATGACCTCCGCCATCGTGACGATAGCCGTCGTCTTAAGTCCAAAGGTCTCCTCAATCTCCTTCAGAGCACTCTTCGTCCCGGTGCCGCGCTCCATGCGGTCCACCGAGACCACGAGGCCCAGGATGTCCACGTCGCCCTGGGCCTTCAAGATCGGCACGGTCTCGCGGATTGAAGTTCCCGCCGTCGTCACATCCTCAATGATGACCACGCGGTCGCCGTCCTTGATCGGACTTCCCAGAAGAATGCCCTTGTCGCCATGATCCTTGACTTCCTTACGGTTCGAGGTGTAGCGGATGGCCTTTCCTGTCTCCTCGCCAATCGCCATCGTCGCCGCGACAGTGAGCGGAATACCCTTGTAGGCCGGTCCGAAGAGGACGTCGAAATCAAGCCCAAATTTCGCCTCGATGGCCTTCGCGTAGAAACGGCCGAGCTTTGCCAGCTGCAACCCGTCCCGGTAGAAACCCGTGTTGATGAAAAATGGCGTCTTCCGGCCGCTCTTGGTCACGAAATCCCCAAACTTCAACACCTGGCAGTCCAACATGAACTCAATAAATTCCTTCTTATACGCTTCCATGATTTTCGCCTCCTTCTTGTCTCTTTGTTACTATTCAGCTGACCCCCGATTATTTGTCATTCTGAGGAGCGAAGCGACGAAGAATCCCGTCAACTTTACGAGAAATCTTAC
>CADCQU010000369.1 GCA_902803635.1 uncultured Lachnospiraceae bacterium
GAATCCCGTCAACTTTGCTAATTTAACCTAACGGGATTCTTCGCTTCGCTCAGAATGACAAGCTCTTTATATGAAATAAGTTCCTTTCATGCGTTCAACCGTACAGCTGGAATATTTTAATGCTCCGTCAGGTACCGCTGCACGCTGGTGACGGCATTTGCACCGTCGCCGCAGGCGGTGATAATCTGACGCAGCTGCTTCTTGCGGAGGTCGCCGGCCGCGAAAACGCCGGGAATCGAGGTCTCGCAGTCCTCGCCCGCGAGGACGTAGCCGCCCTCGTCCATGGCCAGCTGCCCGGCGACAAGGTTCGAGGTGGGGCGGATGCCGACGGCGATAAAAACGCCGCGGACATGCACGGTCTTGTGGCTGCCGTCCTTCTTGTTTTCAAGCTTCAGGGCTCCCACATTTCCCTCGCCCTCGATGCTGGTCACGGTGTGGCTCCAGAGCATCTCGACGTTGGGAAGCGAGAGGAGCTGGTCCTGCAGGACCCTCGCGGCCCGAAGCTCGTCCCGGCGGTGGATGACATAGACCTTCGAGGCGATGCGGGAGAGGAAAATGGCATCCTCCACGGCGACGTCGCCGCCGCCGACCACGGCCACCTCGGCCCCTTTATAAAAGGCCCCGTCGCAGGTGGCGCAGTAGGAGACGCCGCGGCCGGCCAGATGCTCCTCGCCGGGAACGCCCAGATGGCTGTGCTTTGCCCCCATCGCGAGAATCACGGTCTTCGTCTCGTAGGTTTCCCCCTCGGCAACGACCTTCTTCACGTCTCCGGCAAGGTCGAGGGATGTCACCTCGGCGATGCGGAACTCCGCCCCGAGGTTCTCGGCGTGCTCCCGCATTTTCATGGCAAGGTCCATGCCGGAAATGCCCGGGAGTCCCGGATAGTTGTCCACCTCGTAGGTGTCCACCACCTGTCCGCCGCTCATGAAGTTCTGCTCCAGGACGACGAAGTTGAGCTTTGCGCGGGTCGCGTAAATAGCGGCTGCAAGGCCGGCAGGCCCCGAACCGACAATAATGAGATCATACATATCAAAATCCTCCTCATGGATTATCAAAAAAATGCAGGTTGCGGGGCAACCTGCCGTAGTGATGCAAGGAACGTGAAGTAATTCGACAAAACTCCCTTTAATTATTTTACCACAGAATTACATTCGCAAATGTGAAATATTTAAAAATTTTTACGGAATAAGCTTATCTCAGGCGGCCCCTCTCCGTCACGGCTTCGCCGTGCCACCTCCCCCTGGAGGGGGAGGCAAGAGGAGCGACGGTTCTATGTTCACTTGCCACTTGGCTCTTCCTAAGGGGGAGGCAAGAGGAGCGGCGGTTGTTTGTTCGCTTGCCACTTGGCTTCCCCTGAGAAGGAGGCAAGGGGAGCGGCTCAACTGCGGTCGTAACGTTCGAGGAAGCTGTGCCACTCTTCGTCGGCCTTGTACATGGGGAAGGTGTCGAGACGGACGGAGTGGACGGCGTTGAAGATGCTGCTCTCAATGTCGGGATTTGTCTTCCTGAGCTCTTTGATGAGGGCCTTCGTCTCCTGGCGCTTCGAGCTGCCGCTCCCCTGGGCTGCATTTTCCGTAAACCTGCAGGCACACTGGATGAAGTGCAGGTCGTTGTACCGCGCCCAGGCGATGACGTCATCCTCACGGATGCGGTAGAGCGGGCGGATAAGCTCCATGCCGGGAAAATTCTGGCTGTGGACCTTCGGGACGATGGTCTCAAGCTTCCCGCTGTTGAACATGGCCATCACGACGGTTTCAATGACATCCGACAAATGGTGCCCGAGCGCGATTTTGTTGCACCCAAGTTCCTGCGCCTTTGCGTAGAGGTAGCCGCGGCGCATCCGCGCACACAAATAACAGGGCGAATGGGTCTGGACATTTGCCACGTCAAATACATTTGTCTCGAAAATTGTGATCGGCACTTCCAGAAGCGCGGCATTTTCCTCGATGCGTTGGCGGTTTTGGGGGTTGTAGCCCGGATCCATGACGAGGAAGAGGAGCTCGAAGGGAACCTTCGTATGGCGGTGGAGCTCCTGCATGAGCTTTGCGAGCAGCATGCTGTCCTTGCCACCGGAAATGCAGACCGCAATTCGGTCGCCGGACTGAATCAGGTCGTACTGGGTGATTGCCGTCATGAACGGGCCCCAGAGCTCCTTCCGAAATCGTTTGTTGATGCTGCGCTCGATGAGCTTGCAGCGGGAGAGTGTTCTGGCCATGTTTTTTCCAAAAAGATGAGAATGCTCGACATTTTACGCAAGGAAAGCCGAGCAAAGCAATCAGGATGCTCTGCCCAGCTTCCGCGAGGAGACATTTGCCTCAAGCCTCGATTGCGCGGGCGCCATCGCCAGGGGTCACCACGTAGAACTCCGGGCATTTGTCAAATTTTTTCTGGTAGGCGGACGTGAGGGCTTCCTTAAACTGCGCAAGGGAGTCGTTTTTAACGATGCTGACGGTGCAGCCGCCGAAGCCGCCGCCGGTCATGCGGCTGCCGATAACACCGGGAATCTCCCAGGCCGTCTCCGCGAGGAGGTCAAGCTCGGGGCAGGAGACCTCGTAGTCGTCCCGGAGCGAGACGTGCGAGGCGTTCATGAGCTCGCCGAAGCGGTCCATGTTTCCCGCCTGGAGGGCCGAGAGGGCCTGGATCGTGCGGAAGTTCTCGTAGACCGCGTGGCGGGCGCGCTTTACGAGGATGGGGTCGTGCAGCGTGTCCTTGTAGCTCTCGAACTGGTCCGTCGTCATCGCGCCGAGCGAGCTGATTTTGAGCGAGTTCTGGAAGCGCTTGAGGGCGAGGGCGCAGGCCTCCCGCCGCTCGTTGTAGGGCGAGCCGATGAGCTCGTGCTTCACCTTCGTGTTCGTGATGACGAGGGTGGAATCCTCCAAATCGAGCGGTGCGTAGGTATGGACGAGCCGCGCGGTGTCAAGGTAGATTGCGCAGCCAGCCTTGCCCATCCCGGAGGCGAATTGGTCCATGATCCCACATTGCATTCCGAGGTAGTCATTTTCCGCGAACTGGCCGATACCGACGAGGTTCTTCATGGAGAGCTCGTCGAAGCCGAAGAGTGCCCGCAGTGCCACGCCGGTCAGCATTTCGAGGGCCGCCGAGGACGAAAGGCCGCTGCCGATTGGGATGTCGCCGCCGATTACGAGGTCGAAGCCGGTGGGCAGCGGGAAGCCTCGCCTGTCAAAGGCCCACACGACACCCTTGGGGTACGCGGTCCAGCCCTTGTCCTGGAGCGGTTTCAGCTCGTCCAGCGAGGACGAGGTGATGCCCTCGTCCGGGAAATCGAGGGAATAGAAGCGGAGGAAGCGGTCGTCGCGTTTCCGCATTGCCCCGTAAATGCCGAGCGTCAGGGCGCACGGGAAGACGTGGCCGCCGTTGTAATCGGTGTGCTCGCCGATGAGGTTTACGCGGCCCGGAGCGAAAAACGTGCCGATGCTGCCCTCGTCCCCGAAGACCTCGTGAAACTTTGTCAATACTTCCTGAATCGTCAAATCAAAACACCTCCATTTGTGGTGAAAATATACAAAAATATCCAGTTTCCATTTTAATGAACAATGCGGATAAATGCAAGAAGAAATTAATTTTTTATAAAAATTTCTGTAGATTGCGTAAAAGATAGTTGCCCATCAGCCTCGGTTCGTATATAATCCATGGCATAGGATCCTCCTTTGGTTTGGGTTA
>CADCQU010000370.1 GCA_902803635.1 uncultured Lachnospiraceae bacterium
AGGCTCGGAGGTGATCAATATGCTCATTGCAGAATACGACTACGATACAGACATCCGCGTCCAGCGGGAAGAGGCGGCGGAAGAGGCTGCGAAAAAGGCAACTGAAAAGGCAACGAAAGCGACGAAGGAAAAGGAGCGTGCGAAGGAGCTTGCTTCCATTAAGGAAGCGATTCAAAACGGCGCCCTGACGCTTTCGAATGCCGTTCGCTTTTTCCATCTGACACCTGATGAGATGAAGGCGTTTTGAACCAAGAACTATGAGTAATATGCGCTGGACAAGGAGACAGGGGGACGGTCCCTGTCTCCTTTAACTACTACGAAATGAAAAGGTGGTGCATAGATGACCACGACAACCCTTGCCTACTATGAGAAAAATGCAGACCGCTTCGCGGCGGACACGCAGTCGCTCTCCTTCGGCACGGTTCAGGACCGATTCCTAAAATACATCTCGGCCGGCGCGAGGATTCTGGATTTCGGCTGCGGCGCTGGCCGGGACGCACGGTACTTCCTCTCGAAGGGCTTCCAGGTGGACGCGATTGACGGATCGGCAAAAATGTGCGAAATCGCCCGGAAAAACACCGGCCTTCCTGTCCGGCAAATGCTCTTCCAGGATCTTTCGGCAAATGCCTACTACGACGGCATTTGGGCCTGCGCGTCCATCCTCCATCTCCCGACAAATGCCCTGCGGGAGACATTTGACAAGATGCTTCTGGCACTCAAGGACGGCGGCTACCTCTACGCCTCCTTCAAATACGGAACCTTCGAAGGCCAGCGCAACGGCCGGCACTTCACCGACTTCACGGAGGAGACATTTGCCAATTTCCTTGTAGCAGTCCCCGGAATCGCAATCGTGGAAGAATGGATCTCCCCCGACGTCCGCCCAGGGCGGGAAGACGAAAAATGGCTGAATGTGATTCTGCAGTGCATAAAAGAACAATAAGGGAGAGAAGACGTGGCGGAACAAAATCTTGCGGAAGAACGAAACGAAAATGCTTTCGAGGTGCCTCGTACAGCCGTGATGACGGGCGACCGAAACCGGCGGATGCACCTCTATTACCAGCTGATTCAGGACATGGAGACCGCAACGCAGATCGACATCATCGTCTCTTTTCTGATGGAATCCGGCGTGCGCATGTTGCTGAACGATCTGGGAGCCGCCATCAATCGGGGAGCCAAGGTGCGCATTCTGACCGGAAACTACCTTGGAATCACCCAGCCCTCTGCCCTCTACCTCATCAAGCAGAAGCTGAAGGACCGTGTCGATTTGCGCTTTTATAACGAAAAAGGCCGCTCCTTCCACCCGAAAGCCTACATTTTCCACTACCAGACCTACGGCGAAATCTACATCGGTTCCTCGAACATTTCCCGAAGCGCACTGACCTCCGGAATCGAGTGGAACTACCGCTTCAGCAGCCGCGACGACCGCCTTAATTTCGAACAATTCTCCTCCACGTTCGAGGATCTCTTCGAAAACCACGCCGTTGTCATCGACAACGCGCAGCTGGAGGCATATTCGAGAAGCTGGCACGAACCGGCGGCCGCAAGAAATTTGAAGGAATACGATGAGAGCGAGGAGGACTCGGCGTACCGGGTGCTTCCGATGTTTGAACCGCGGGGGGCGCAGATTGAAGCACTCTGTGCTCTGGAAAATACACGGGCCGAGGGCGCGAAGAAAGCATTGGTTCTGGCCGCCACCGGCATCGGCAAAACGGTGCTGGCGGCATTTGACTCGAAACCATACGAAAGGGTATTGTTCGTCGCGCATCGGGAGGAAATCCTTCAGCAGGCCGCCACGACCTTCCGCAATATCCGCGGCTCCTCAGACTACGGTTTCTTCAAAGGCGATGACAAATGCACGGACAAACCGCTCATTTTTGCCTCGGTTTCCACGCTCGGGAACACTCGATATCTGCGCAGCGAGTATTTTTCGCCGACTTACTTCCAATATATTATCATCGATGAGATCCACCACGGAGTCGCGAACCAGTACCGGCGAATCGTGGAGTATTTCCGCCCGGAATTTCTTCTGGGACTTACGGCTACTCCGGAAAGGATGGACGGACGCAGCATTTATGAACTCTGTGATTACAACGTCCCCTATGAAATCTCCATGCGGGAGGCCATAAACAAGGGGATGCTCGTCCCATTCCGATATTACGGAATCTATGACGATACGGCGGATTACGGGAATCTCCGCCTTGTCCGTGGGCATTTCGATGTCCATGAACTCGACCGGAGATTTGTCGAAAATAAGAAGCGGCAGGAGCTCATTTTCAAATACTACTGCAAATATGGCTCCCAGAGGGCTCTCGGCTTTTGCTGTTCCAGAGCACATGCCGAGGACATGGCAAGGGCATTTGCAGTAAGAGGCATCCCGGCAGTTTCCGTATACAGCGGTTCGGCCGAAACGCTTACAGGAGCGGACTGGCAGGCGACCGATTTGCCTTCGCAGGAGGAAAATGGTGCGGCAAGTGCACAGAATTGGTCACAAGGGATGTCTTCTGACTTTCTGGCTCAGAACGATGCCATTGATTCCGTACAGGAAGGTACCGGTGTGGCAAATGCACAGGCTCGGCCTTCTTATCGAATGAATCGAAATGAAGCCATTGAGAAGCTGAAAAAGGGAGAAATTCGGGTGATTTTCTCCGTCGATATGTTCAACGAGGGCGTGGATATCACATCCGTAGATATGGTCATGTTCCTGCGTCCCACGGAATCCCCGGTAGTCTTTCTGCAGCAGCTTGGAAGAGG
>CADCQU010000371.1 GCA_902803635.1 uncultured Lachnospiraceae bacterium
CCTTTGAACATAGTTGCATCTCCTCCTTTCCCTGAATATTTTTAAAGATATATAATCCGATTGCTCGGATGCTGAAAGCTGTGTGCAGCTTTTAGCCAAAGCCAGTGTACGGAACAAATCTTATTTTTCCTTCTTCTTCTTCTTCGAGCTCGAACCGTAGTAATAGTATTTCGAGCCGTAATACTTACCGTAGTACTTTTTGCCGTAATATTTCCCGTAATGCTTGCTGTAATAGCCGCCCGTACCAGCGGATGCACGGTTGAGAACTACGCCAAGTATCCTGCAGCCGCAGCGCTCCAGCCTGGCCGCCGTATCCCGTACCATCTTGGCCGGAATCATGCCGCTGCGGACCACCAGGATTGCCCCGTCGCAAAGGCTCCCGATACGCTCACCGTCCGAGACGAAGTCGAGCGGGGGCGTGTCGATAAAGACGTAGCGGTAACGGCTGGCAAGCTCGTCCACCATCCCCTGGAAGCGCTTGCTGTCCAGCAGGAAGGACGGGTTCATGACATTGGACGTATTGAGGATGATGTCGCCATTTTCAAGCTGGGTATGGCAGAGAACGTCGTCAAGGGTCGCGCTCCCGGCCAGGTAGTCGGAAGTCCCCTTGCTCTCACCCTTGAAACCAAGCGTCCCCTTGAGGACGGATTTGCGGAGGTCCATGTCAAGCAGGACCGACGGGGTGCCGACATTCGCCATTTGCCGCCAAATCTGCGCGGCCACGAAGCTCTTGCCCTCGTTCGGGATACTGCTGATCACCATGATCTTGCGCACCTCGCTGCCGAGGAAGCCA
The DNA here is from genome assembly GCA_902803635.1 of uncultured Lachnospiraceae bacterium. GTDB lineage: Bacteria > Bacillota > Clostridia > Lachnospirales > Lachnospiraceae > Chordicoccus. Next base: position 794 of record CADCQU010000371.1, read on the forward strand.
ATGTTGATGCGGAGACGGTTGACAGCCTCCTCCACGGAATAGGGAAGCTCCAGAAGATTGTCAAGATTAATCGTTTTCATGCGCTCTTCTTCCTCCTCCCTTTCGATTTCGAATTATCATCGCTATCGCCCATCTCATCCCAAGTCGTGGGCAAATCGCCCTCCGGGATGACCGTAAGCGGCATAACGCCGAGGACCTTCTCGACATCCTCCGAGGATGTCACGGTATCGTCCATGAGGAAGAGAATCGTCAGGATTGCCAAAACGATCAGAAGCCCGATCAGTCCGCCCAGAAGGACGTTCCGCTTCATGTTAGGCGAGCTCTTGCCCCTCGGCTCGATGGCGCGCTCCGCGATGTTCGGACGGGCGGTATCCATGAGAACCGGAATCTGCTCGACCGCCTTGTCCGCCAGCGCGTTGGCGATGACCTGCGCCTCCTTCGGACTCCGCGAATTCACGGAAATGACCAGAATTCGCGTGTTGGGAATCGTGGAGATACTAACCATCCTGTAAAGCTGCTCATAAGAATAAGGAAGCTTTTCCTCCTCAGCAATCTCCTCCAGGATCGGGCGAACCCGTAACAATTCCTTGTAGTCGTTCGAGAGGGAATTACCGATGTTGAGGTCGCTCAGGTTGACGATGCTGTCGCTGGAGCTCGAAACCATGTACAGCTTCGATGTCGCGGTGTAGGTCGGCTTGATGAAGAAGTAGGTGATACACCCCGCAATAAGCACGCCGACCAGAAAACCCGCAAGGAGAAAATACCATCTGGCGAGGTAACTGGCAAAAAGGGCAGCGAGATCAATCTCATCCTGCCCCTGTCTCGCAGCTACCTCTGCCACCTGCGTCTTGTTCTGATCCATGAAACCTTAGTCCTTTCCAAAAAAAGTCTGCCAAGGGCATTATAACGCAAAAAACATGAGTTGTCACCACTTTTCAACAACTTCAAATTTTTATTGTATTGCAGACCGTTAACGCTACCGGAGAACCTGTCCCCCGTTCCACCTGGACGCCACCAGGTGAAAGCCCTTAGTTTTCTCCCCATATACGACTTAACATTATAGCCTAAAACAACCCTAAACTCAAGATGAATTTTCAAAAAAGATTTGAACAATATATAGAAAAATGGTACATATTCTCCTTTGGGTTTGGCACTTTTTTGCGGGAGCATCCTTAATGCGCTTTAATCAGGGTGTCCCCTCCGTTTTGTCATTCCGGGAATAATACCACTTTTATGTTGCAGTTCAGCAGGGCCGTCTTCCTTGTAAAGGCAAAAAAAGTGGCAAAATCCCACAATTCCATAGGATTTTTACCACTCCCGAAAAGTGAAGCATCGGGGATTCGAACCCCGGACAACTTGATTAAAAGTCAAGTGCTCTACCACCTGAGCTAATGCTCCATACTGGGCTA
>CADCQU010000372.1 GCA_902803635.1 uncultured Lachnospiraceae bacterium
GCATTGTGAAAACTCATGCGTTTATGTGCGGCATTTTCTCCTTCGTATTCCCAATTGTTGATCATTCCAAGATAGGGTTGGACATAATACCCATAATCTGCAGTCGCCTTTGCCAGGGCTTTTGCTTCTTCTGAAACGTTGGACCAGATCGAAAGGGCTCTCAGATATTGCTCGATGGTATACGTTGTGGATATCTGTTTTTCTTCACCGTTATCCAGGTAGTGGAAAACTGCCGTGATATCGTCGGCCATCTGTACGGCGTTGACGTAGCAGGTGAATTTGAACAGAGTGCCGTCTCTGTTCGTTCTTAATGGATCGTAATCCTGCCGGATGGGCTCGCCGCCGTTTACCGTGAACTCCACGTAACTGTTTTCGTAGTCAAATCCCGGGGTATCCGGAAGGTTTACCATCATGTTGAGACCAATTTTACTGCCCAGGATGACGGAGGCTGTTTCAAATGTCGGCGGGCTGTATCTGGTTTCAGACATCGGGTAGGCTTCAAGAAATGCCTGTTCCGTAAATTCCTGTCTCGGCGTGTGATATTCCAGAAACTCGGAATGTCCCATAAGGAAATAGTGAGTGGAGGATTTTACGTCCCAGGTGCAATCCACGTCATAATAAAGATCACCGAGCTTCACAATATTCCATGCATGCGAATCCCCCTGACCTTGCCCGAACACAATCCTTGCGTCAATGCCCGCCTGAAGGCACATGCGGTAGAAGAGGTTTGCGTACCCATCACATACCGCCCTTTTCGGAATCAGCGCACTGTATGCGGAATGCTTGAGCATCGGCGGATAGTCGCCATCCTCAGGATATTGATATTCTGTGTTCCGGCAGATGTAATCATGAATCGCTTTTATCTTTTCATATTCCGACTTGCTGCCAAGGTCGAGCTCGTCGAGTACCCGGTCAATCTCCCAGGCCACTCCCTCCTCCATATCATATGTAGAGTAATAAGTCGCAGCGCAGTCGACAGACAGGTCATAGTGATACGTATGCGAGACCTCATCAAAGCCCGTCTCAACCGGATCCTGCACAGAAATATCGGGAGAGCCGTCTACATGATGGCGGAGGTAATCTCCTTCGTAAGGAACTCTGTTATGGGGGAAAACATCATTTGTTGAAAGTAACAATTGGTTAAACAAATTGGGGTTTTCGTCCATGATGTCGGACTTGCGGAGACCTATAAATTTAACGGTGATATTTATCGAAACTGCCTCATGTGTCCGTGTGGGATAATTTCCGATCGTTTTCGCCTTCGTCCTGTCGTCATTAAGCTTTGCCGGCATGCCGTCTATTTCGATGTCGATTCCGTCCGGTATTCTCTCCGGGAAGGTGACGATGATGCTCTGCTGGTCGCTGTGGCCGGCTGCCAAATGATAGGAAGTTATGTTTTGCAGATACACGAGCAGCCCGTCCTCGTGCTCCTCATATCGCTCAATAGCAATATGAACGGGTATATCATAATAGAAACATTGACTGCTCTCCCAACTGTTAAAATCCTCGTCGTTAAACACGACGCTGGCCGGCTTGTATTCTTCGAGGGAGCGCATCTTCGCTTCAAGCGGCACGGTTACCCGGAACCTGCCTGCGCGCTGAACCAAAAGGGCACGATACTGCGTGAGGAAATCGTCCCTGTCAGCGGCTCTTACTTCCGGTATGTCATCATATCCTGCCAGATTCTCATTGAAATCTGCCCCGGCGATTTCCGCAACAGGGGTATCTTCGGAGACAGAAGCAACCGTGGGCGCATTTGCCGCAACCACTGCGGGTTGGACTGCGGAAAATGCCATGCATGCTGTGAGCAAAAAGCTTAGGAATCGTTTTTTCATAATCTCTCCTTTCCACGGACGGGGCTTATAGTAACATAGAAGGCCGTTCCCAATAGTTGCCGCCGTCTGTTTTAACATAGGATGCCGGGAGGCATCATCTTTGAAAACAGTATACCACAACCTGTTCGCAAGGAAAATCTTTATCAGCTGGTTTGCTACGGTTTGGTGATCGCTTTATAAGAACTCGGCCCAGGAATACTGGCTCATATACTCGTTTTGGTACGCGTTGACAGCGCCTGCGTCCAGATCCTTGAAACGGTAGTAGTCGCAGTCAAGCACCTCGGGATTGACCGCGAGGGCGTTATAGCTGCGCACCACCGCAGCTTCCGCGCCGACGGCCTTCAGGCTCTTGATCATCGCGTAGATGTAGGTCTGCAGCAGGTTTTGCAGCTTCTTTTCATAAGGCTCGTCCTCGAAAATCGCGGCGAAGATCTCCCGCGTGGTGCAGGAGCTGCCCTGCTTATGGACAAGGTAGGCAAATACCTCCTTCGCCTTGCTGCGCTCGAA
>CADCQU010000373.1 GCA_902803635.1 uncultured Lachnospiraceae bacterium
AAAAGCTAAAAGCTAAAAGCTAATATCTCCGGACGCGCTTTGATTGCGGGGAACCCGCGGAAGAAAGGAAGGTATATTATTATGAAGAAAATGACAATTGCGGCTCTTTGCGTGGTGGCGGCGGTGGCACTGACGGCCTGCGGGCAGGGGACAAGTTCGAAGACAGATTCGGGGAAGCAGGCGGTTTCGTCGGCGGAGAGCAAGGTCGAGGAGAGCAAGGCTGATGCGAGCAAAGCCGCGGAGAGCAAGGCTGCGGAGAGCACCGTGAAGGAAGGCTTGAGCGATGTGGAAACGCCGGAGATTGAGATTACGGATGAGAGCAAGGAAGATGAGAGCACTTCTCTCCTTGGCGGCTGGACCTCGGCGGAGTCGCCGGTGGTGACAAAGGAGCTTCTGGCGAAGTTTGAGAAGGCGACGGAGACCCTTACGGGTATGCAGTATGTGCCGGTTGCCTATTTGGGGAGCCAGATCGTCAATGGGACGAATCACGCTTATCTTTGCAGGATTGCGGCGACGGTTCCGGATTCGGTCGAGACGTATGCGATCGTGACCCTCTACGAGACGCTCGACGGCGACATTTCCATCTCGAAGGTGGAGGAATCCGGTCGTGAGACCGACCTTTCGGAGCTGCCCGGCGGCTGGTTTGCCTCGGAGTCCGTGGAAGTCTCGGACGAGGCGAAGACCGCGCTGGAGAAGGCGGCCGCGGAGCTTGACGGTGCGGAGTATGAGGCGGTCGCCGAGCTTTCGAGCCAGGTCGTTGCGGGGAAGAACTACTGCCTGCTCTGCAAGGTGACCCCGGTGGTGCCAAATGCCCAAAGCAAGTACACGCTGGTTTACGTTTATGCGGACCTCGACGGAAATGCGGAGATTACGGAGACCGTGGATTTCGTGGAAGAGGAGTACAATGAGGAAGACTGGTCAAATATCGGGGTGCCGAACCCATTTGACGAGTATGCATCGATGGAGGAGGCGGCCGCGGCGGCGGGCTTTCCAATGACCGTGCCGGAGAGCGTGCAGGGCTATTCCGAGCGGATCATCCAGGCCATTCAGAATGACCTTCTTGAGGTGATGTACATCGAGGGCGACAGCCGGCTCTCCGTGCGGAAGGGTGTTGATGCCGGGGATATCAGTGGCGATTACTACAAGTATTCGGATGTCAAACAAATTGCTGTCGGCAACCGTAACGTATTGCTGAAGGGCGACGGCAAGAAGGTTTTCACGGCCATTTGGACGGATGGGGATTATTCGTATGCGATTACCGCCGACGATGGAATGACCGAGGCGGCCATGACGGAGCTGATTGGGCAGGTTTCGTAAATGCGGAAGGGGCCGAATCGTTCGGCAAATGTAGGACGGAAATAAAACATATGGAATTTTGATGGAGGGCGGCTTTCCCGGAATGTTCGGGGGAGCCATCTTTTTGCGTACATCGGTAAGGTCTGCGTGGCCTTTACGTCGGCCCCCTCTCCGTCACGGCTGCGCCGTGCCACCTCCCCATGGAGGGGGAGGCAAGGGGTGGGGAGGGAGTGTGGGGTGTTTGCTGAATTTTGTTTATAAAGTTTTTGCTTCCCACTTTTCAGCGGGGAGGGAGTGTGTTATAATATAGAAAATATGTTTGGTTTTGATGCGGATTTGATTGGCAGCTGTAGAGCAAGGGAGCTTTTTTATTCGGGGAGGTGGCGCATATGGGCAGACGGGAGGTTCGGGCCGAGGATCTGGAGGGGCTGATCTCGAATTTGAATCCGTATTCGGATCTTGCGCCGGACAGCGGCTTTTACGTGGATGTTGACCGGGCGAGGAATTCGCCGGGGGACGGCTCGGTCCGCCAGCTCCTGGTGCGCGTTCTGCGGAAGCTCGCGAAGGACAACGAGGAGGAGGCGGACGACTTCCTCTATGGCAAATACCTGCTCGCCGGGCACAGGGCGAGCGGTAAGACAACGGAGCTCCGGAAGGTCGCGAAGGAACTGGAGGAGGCTTACCACGTTATTTACGTCTCCAATATCGAGCGGCAGGCCTCGCGCTTTGAGACGGAGCAGGACTTCCTCTATTATTTGCTGGACTACGTGATCACATCGGTCAAGGAGGAGGAGCTCTTGGGCCGCTCCGTCGAGAAGGATGTCGAGGAGCTGTACCGCTATTTTGAGGACAGCATTTTCTCGGTTGTCCAGGAGGAGAAGCTCGTGACCTTCGACCATTCCATCAGCGGCGAGGTCGGGGCAAATGCCAGCGCCGAGGTGAAGGGTCCGGGGCGGATTTTCGCCCTCGTGGCGGGGGTATTTGCCAAGATCAGCGGGAAGGCCGGCTTCGAGGAGACGACGAAGGAGAAGATTACGAAGTCCATCAAGAACAATTTCCAGGAGTTCGTGGAGATTGCGAACCGGATCCTGGTACATATCAACACCGCGCTGCAAAGCCGGGGGAAGATGCTGCTTCTTATCCTGGACGGACTTGACAAGCTCGAGGAGGACAAGGCAAGGCCGCTTTTCTTAAATGCGGACGTGATGCTTCCGCAGCTTTGCTGCAGCATGATCGTAACCTTTCCTATTTATTTGCTGTACTCGCCGAACAAGAACAACGCCACCTCGCCGTACAGCCGTGAGCCATTTGTCCTGAGCATGATTAAGGTCCACGACAAGGAGGGGAAGCCTTACGCGGCCGGCCTTGCGGCCCTGCGTGAGATCGCGGAGCGGAGGTTTGACACGAAACGCCTCCTTGGCGGGGAATTTTCGTTTGACAAATATCCGGAGGCCGCGATGGAGCCGGAAATGCTTCCGGAGGATTTCAACGGCGTCCTCGACGCGGCCATCCTGATGAGCGGGGGGAACCTCCGGGATTTCTTCCGGCTGCTCACGATCGCAGCGGAAAATGCGGTCATTTTCGAGAAGGAGAGGGTGGAGGAGGACGACCTCGTGAACGCAATGAACCACGTGCGGTCGGACTACATTCGAAGCTATACGAAGAGCTATTTGCCGATTTTAAAGGAAGTGATTGAGAGCGGGGAGAAGGACGTCGCGTTTCGGGAGAATCCGCAGGACGACACGCTGCTCAACATTTTCAATTCCGGGCTGCTCATCGAGTACAACGGAGTGCGCTGGTGCGACGTGCACCCGCTCATCCGCGGCTTCCTCCGCCGGCAGGCGGGGAATCGGGAGGCGTGATGGGAGCGCGGGAAGCGGACGGAGGCTGGCCGGGAGCGCGGGGAGTGGACGTCGCTTCGACGGAGGAAGCGATGGATTCTTCAAGGGACATGGCTGGTGGCTTTCCGGGAGCGCAAGAAGTGGACGGTGTTTCCCCGGAGACCGCGGCGGCTTTGGAGAGGGATGCGGACGTGTTTGCGGCGCGGGACTTTCGGGCTTTACCTGAGTTTCGCCGACTCCTTGTTTGGCTCAAGGCAAATGACGGCTCGGGGTACGGCTGCATTGAGCTGAACCGGGCGGCGGATGTCACGGCCTTTATCCGGCAGCTCCGGGAGGCCTCGGGGAAGCGTGTGGCGGAGGTGGACTATTCGCGTTCCGGACCGGATGCGGAACTCATATTGCCGGGGCAGCAGTACCAGACGATGGAGCGTTTCCGGGAAAAATACGGGAACGAAACGCTGCTGGTGGTCACGCATTTGCCGGAGAGCGTGGACAGGTTCCGCGAGGAGGAAGTGAAAAGCCTCGTCCAGGAAATTAATATGAACCGTGAGAATTATGTGTACTATCCCTCGCAGGTTTTGTTTGCATTTTCTCCGTGGTTTATGGACAGGGTGTATCAGGCGGCGTATGATTTTACCAGCATGCTCGGCTTCCACGCCGATCTGACGGATTGGGCGGGGGAGCGGCAGGCACTTTCGTGGGAGGACCCGGTGGCGTACCGGAAGCTTCCCGGCGGAAGAGGTCGTCTGGAGCTTTTCTGGGAGGATTTTGCCAATACCGGCATGCCGATCAACCGGCGGATGGACGCGGGAAAACAGTATATTAACATTTGTACGTATTTCTTTCTTCACACGGACAGGGAGCTGCGGCGGGTGGGGGAGATTCTGGAAATGTTCGACCGCGTGCGGGACTGGAACGAGAGGATTCGGAACCTTGACCGGGAGACGTACCGGCTGCTCTGCCAGGACAGTTGGCTGCGCGAGACATTTGCCGAGTGGGGAAATGCCCGGCGGGAGCAGGCGTTGGAGGATGATGCACGAAATTCGCATTCTATGGATGCATGGAACGCACTTGGAAATGTATTCGCGGCTGAGGGGGAGTATGAACGGGCCCTTCGGGATTATGGGAAAGCCCTCGCGATTCGGGAGCAGGTCCTCGGACCCGAACATCCGGATACGGCCACGATGTACCATAAGAAGGCAAATGTCTACGCGAAGGAGGGGGAATACCGGACGGCGCGGGCTTTTTATGAGACGGCTCTTGCCATTCGGACGAAGGCCCTTGGGCGAGCGCACAGGGATACGGCGCTGACGTACCATTTTTTGGGTGCGGCGCATGCCGGGCTTGGGGACTTTGCGGAGGCTTTGGAGGCGTATGGGACGGCTCTGGAGATTCGCAGGGAGGTTCTTGGTCCTGAACATCCGGACGTGGCCGCGACGCTTTTTGATTTGGCAAATGTCCACGCCTGCCGCGGGGACTATCGGCTGGCGCTTTTGGAGTATGCGAAGGCTCTTGCAATCCGTAGAAAGGCGCTCGGGGAGGTACACCCGGCGACGGCGGCCGTGGAGAGGAATATGGGCGTGGTTAAGGAGTGGGAAGGACTCTGAAGAATAAAGGGAGGGATGGGATGACAAAACAGGAATTTTTAGAGGCATTGGGAAGGAAGCTGGCCGAGGGACTGCCGCAGGGCGAGGTATATCGGCAAATGCAGTATTATGAGGGCTATATCGACGCGGAAATGCGGCGGGGCCGGACGGAGGAGGAGGTAATCGCAGAGCTTGGCGATCCGCTTCTTCTTGCGCGGAATGTGCTGGGAAGTCCGGTTTCAGCCACGGCGGTCTGGAACGAGGTGAGTCCGTATGAGCAGGGCTTTGCCGAGGGAAGCTACGAGAGCCGCTTTGCGCCAAAGGAGGAGGAAAAGGTTCCGGTCTACGGTTCGAGCGGTTTCCAGAAGGTCACCGGGCAGGACGTGAAGGAGAAGGTTTCCGAGCGGAAGGAGGCATTTGCCGCACGGAGAGAGGAAGGCAGGGCGGACGCGGGAGCCTCCCGTGCGAGGAACGCTGGCGGACTGAAAAACGGAGGCGGCGAGGCATTTGCCGGGAACGAGGGAACTCCGGATGGACGCTGGCGTAAGGAGCCGGACCCGGAGGAGCTGCGGGCGCGCGGGACATGGAAGAAGATGCCCGACCCGGACGAGCGGAAGGTGATGGATCCGTCGGCTCCGGAGAACATGGAGACCTTGCAGGGCAAGGTCGTGCGCAAGCCCACGCCTGGTTTTTTCGGACACCTTGTGCCGTTGATCTTCGCGGTCATCATCGTGGTGGCCTTTGTCATCGCGGTCGCGACCGGGGCCGTCGCGGTCGGCAGCCTGCTCTGGCCGGTCATCCTCCTCGTCGCGGCACTCGTGATTGTGTTTGTGCTGACCATACGGAACAAGCGGAAGTAAAGAAAAAACAGTGACCGTCTCCACGTTGCGGGGGGCGGTCACTTTTAGAAAGGGGTATGAAAAATGCAGGATGCGAGTACGGTGCGTACCAAGAAGTTATACTATGAGGATGCGTATGCGACGGAATTTTCGGCGAAGGCGCTTTCGGTGGAAGGAAATGACGTCGTGCTGGACCAGACGCTGTTCTTCCCGGAGGAGGGCGGGCAGAGCCCGGACCAGGGCGTGCTTGCCGGACGGCGTGTTTTGGACGTGCAGATAAAGGATGGGGAGATTCACCATATTCTTGGGGATATGGCAGAAGAAGAGGAGAGGGTTCCTTATGGGATTCTTCGCTTCGCTCAGAATGACAAGGCTATTGTAAGCGAGGAGAGGGTTCCTTACGGGATTCTTCGCTTCGCTCAGAATGAC
>CADCQU010000374.1 GCA_902803635.1 uncultured Lachnospiraceae bacterium
CCGTATTTGCGAATGCGTTCGGTTGGAACACCAATATCCAGCAGGGCCGCATCGTATCGCTTCTCTTCAATCTGTCGCCTTGCCCGCATAGCCGTATCCTCCAGGTTTTTATCCCCCTCCCGTTCGCTGAAAACTTTAAATTCCATCAGGAAGGCATCCTGATATTTCCTGAAGTCTCTTGGCCAGACGGAAACGTCAAATCTCCCAAAGCCGCTCTCCCGGTTGGATACTACATGGTGCGTATCGGAAAGGCAGGTAAGCATCCCGAGTGTGAGCGCGTGGAAGAAGTTTTCCGGGGCCGTTTTCCCTTCCGAGGGCTTCTTTGCACTGTCGAAATTCGAAACACAGGAAAACACGGCCTGCTGCATTTGCCGATTCATCTCGGAAAGATCCTGCGCAAGCAGGGCCTCGGCAAAATTTTCCATGTAGTTTCCGGACTCGGAGGCAAACCAGCCGCTCACAAGCTCCGAGAGGGCGAGCAGGGACTCGTAATTTGTCAGCATGAGGCGCGTTTTGGGACGACTTATGCACTCCATCGATAGCCTGAACGCTTCCGTCGGCGCATTTGCCACCTGCTTTACGTAGCCAGCCGCGATCAGAAGCGACCATACCGCATTTTCATCCCTGTCAAGATTTGGGAAAATCAGATCCTCCCGGATGCGCCTTTCAATAGTTCCTCCGCGAAGCAAGGTCTCGAAGCCTTCGCGAAGGCCCGTTCCACCGCGCCGCAACAAATAATCAATGAGCCCGACACCGCCGGATTTTGCCCAATAGTCTTCCGGTGGATACTGTTTTCTGGACAGGAAGCTGGTCACGGACCATGGATTATAAAGTCCCTTCTCATACCCGATTGTAAATCCGTAATACCAGAAGCGTACAAGCTCCTTCTGCTCCGAAACCTCGTATTCCGCAAGCGCGGCCTCCATCTCCTCCTCCGTAAACCCAAAGGCCCTGTCATAGCCGCCGGACATGACCGAGGAGACGGCGAGATTGTTCATATCGGAAAAGAGCGATTCCTTCGCAATTCTGGTAATGCCCGTAATTACCGCCCGCCCGAGGACTTCATTTTCCTTAAACGTCTCCGAGAACAGTTCTCGCATGACGGCGATTGCGTCGTCATAGTATCGATACATATAAGCCGTCTGCAGGGGCGTATCGTACTCATCCAGGAAAATGAAAACCCTCTGTCCATGGAACCGAGACAGCCAAATGGACAGAAAATGCAGGGTGTGCGTCAGCTTGAAAATGTACTTTTCATATTCTTCCCTATCCTCAGCTTCCGGTATTTTCGGGACGATAAGACTCATTTCCCGGAGCAATTCTTTCTCATCCTCGGCCAGAATATTCGATTCCGTCAAATACCGGAACCTTCCAAGAAGCAGGGCAATCCTTCCGGCCAGTCCGGTCAGAAAGCCGCGGAAGGAGGAGGACTTGAGGCCCGCAAACGAAATTTTGACGGTCGGAACCGTCCCCTGGAGGGCCATCAGCTGCGCATCCCGGCTGACGGCCAGCCCCGCAAACAAATCCCCCCTGCCCGCATAGGAGGTCGAAAAAAAACAGTGGAGCATATCGATGGTCAGCGTTTTCCCGAAACGCCGCGGACGAGTGATCAGGGTGATGTCATCGCTCTTTTTATACCACTCGGAAAGGAAGGCTGTCTTGTCCACATAAAACAGCCCCTGCTTTCTGATTTTTTCAAATTCCTGAATTCCAAGTCCTATCGTGCGCATCTCGTTCTCCCACCTCCCCTAAAAAACCGTTTCTGCACGGCTTTATCATCGACTTACAGATGGCCAATCTATCTGGCTTTCCGCTCACGTTCCCTCTACCACCTTCCATCCACGATTTTTCGTGAATTCCCCGCAAGTCAAAGCAATATTTTCAAATATCAGTATAACATATTTTCCTGAAAAAAGGGAGCTAAGCCAGAAACATCAGAACGAGAGGTTGCGGCTTAACTTACGAGATGAGAGAGGACAGGTGTTAAGCCCAAAAACTCAAAAATGAACATGTGAGCTTATTTACCTTACATCGAAACCGCCTCGGATAAGCTCAAATCTCCAACAATGGGCTTTTGAGCTTATTTTCCTTGCGTCGAGGCCGCCACGGATAAGCTCAAATCTCCAAAAATGGGCTTTTGAGCTTATTTTCCTTGCGTCGAGGCCGCCACAGGTAAGCTCAAATCTCCAATTATGGGCTTTTGAGCTTATTTTCCTTGCGTCGAGGCCGCCACGGGTAAGCTCAAATCTCCAATTATGGGCTTTTGAGCTTATTTTCCTTGCGAGGCCACCACAGGTAAGCTCAAATCTCCAATTATGGGCTTTTGAGCTTATTTTCCTTGCGTCGAGGCCGCCACGGGTAAGCTAAAATCCATAATAAGATATTGTAGCTTAATTTCCGAAAAAAATACGCCCTTCCGGCCAAAAATCTGGTATTCTAAAAAAGAGAGATGAACCGCTTTTTCTTCAAGCGGTGACACAAGGCATCGGGAAACAGAAAAAACACAAGGAAACGGAGTAGCGCACCAAAATTTCCCTGCCGTAGGGCGGCGAAACAGCAAAATCGCAAGAAAATCCACGGTTTTCAGCACCACTTGTCACGGCATACTGCCCTAGGAAGGCGAAGAAGCAAACTCACAAAGAACCCCCACGGTTCCAAGGCACTGAGAGGAAGAAAACTGGGAGGAAGGAAAATGAACGAATACGAGAAAAAACACAAGGAGCTTCTGCGCAGCTTCGGCGCGGAGTGCACCGTGCTGCTCAAAACCGACGGGGCCTTTCCCCTGCGTGCCCCCTGTGCGCTGGCCCTCTACGGAAGCGGTGCGCGGCAGACAATTAAGGGCGGCACGGGCTCGGGCGAGGTCAACTCCCGCCATTTCGTGACCATCGAGGAGGGCCTCGAAAATGCAGGCTTTACGCTCACCAGCAAGGCCTGGCTCGAACGCTACGGGAAAGTCCGCGAGGAGGCGAAGAAGCGTTTTATCAGCGATCTCAAGCGTTCGGCCCTAAAGCGCGGCACGCTGGCAATCATCAGCGACATGGGAGCCGTCATGCCGGAGCCCGAATATGACATCCCCTTAAACGCGGGCGGCGATAACAGCCTTGGTTCCATGCCGTCGCAAGGGCATGGCCTTCCACGGAACGCGGATTGCGATGCCGCCCCCACGTCCGTGTCGTCGCCGGGGGAGAACCTCCCTCGAAGCACGGACGGCGAGGCCGCCATCTATGTCCTCTCACGCATTTCCGGGGAGGGCTCGGACCGCAGGCCCGTTCCCGGCGACATCCTGCTGACGGAGACGGAAACGCGGGACATCCTTTCGCTCAATGAAAAATACGAGAAATTCTTGCTTGTCCTCAACGTCGGCGGGGTCGTCGACCTGAGCCCCGTCATGGCGGTGCGAAACATCCTGCTCCTTAGCCAGCTCGGCGACGAGACCGGAAGCATCCTCGCGGACATCGTTCTGGGAAAAAGCACGCCCTCCGGCAAGCTAACCACAACCTGGGCCGCCTTCGGCGACTATTCCTCCGTCGGAAGTTTCGGCGAGCGGGACGACACCCGCTACAAGGAGGGCATCTACGTCGGCTACCGCTACTTCGACACCCTTGGCAAATGCCCGCTCTTCCCCTTTGGGTACGGCCTGAGCTACACCAGCTTCTCCATCACCCCCGGCCCTGTCCGTGTGGAAGGAGAAGCCGTCACCGTGGTTGCCACAGTCAAAAACACCGGCAAATGCCCCGGCAAGGAGGTCGTGCAGCTCTACGTCTCCCCGCCAGATGCCAGTCCCGCCAAGACTTGCCAGCTCCCTGAAATCTCCGAGACAGACGAATCAAACGCAGCATTTGTCTCCCCTCAAACCGCAGCCCTGGACAAGCCCTTCCAGTCCCTCGCGGCCTTTGCAAAGACCAAGAATCTTCTGCCAGAGGAAGAAGAAACCCTGGAGCTTTCCTTCTGCCTGCGCGACCTCGCCTCCTACGACGAAGCTCGCGCCTTCTGGATTCTGGAGCCGGGTGATTACATTTTGCGGCTCGGAAATTCCAGCCGAGATACCGAGCCCATCGCCGTGATCCGCCTCGATACGGAAGCAATCCTGAAAAAGGTCAAAAACTGCCTCGGAAGACCGGATTTCACTGATCGTAAGCCGCAGCCACAGTCACAATCGGAAGCAATACCGGTGATAGTTGCCTCCAGAAACGACACAACTTGTCATTCTGAGGAGCAACGCGACGAAGAATCCCGCCAACATGCCCCGAACCCTGACAGGATTCTTCGCTTCGCTCAGAATGACAATTGTTCCGAGAAAAAAAGTGACGAAGACTCTTGTCATCATTTGTCGAACCCTGACGGGATTCTTCGCTTCGCTCAGAATGACAAGCGTTCCGATGCACAAAACCACGTTTTTTCAAATGATAATCGCACAATTAGGACGGATTGCACAGACGATCTTTCAATTATTTCGGTTCGCTCCTCCACCTTCCCGACCGAGACGGTCGTCTACGGCCTGCCCGAGACGATTGACCCGCTTGTCGAGCAACTGAGCGACGAGGATCTCTGCCTCCTCAACATCGGCGCGTTCAAGGGTGCGGGAATCAACAGCGTCATCGGAAACGCCTCCAACACCGTGGCCGGAGCCGCCGGCGAGACGGCAGGCATTTGCAAGGAACAGGGCGTTCCCGTGCTCGTCATGGCGGACGGGCCTGCGGGCCTCCGCCTAAGCCGCCTGTATACAAAGGACGAGAAGGGCGTGCATCCGCAGGACGGCGGCATCCCGGAGAGCATGATGGAACTCATGCCGGCCCCGGTAGCCTTCTTCCTGAAGCACTTTGGCGGAAACAAGAAGCCCAAGAGCAATGTTTCAGCGCGTTCTGTCGAAGACAAGATGAACGTGGAAGAGATTCCGGAGCGCTCTGGCAAAGGCAAGATGCCTGTGGCCGAGTTTCCTGGTAATTCTGGCAAAACCAAAAAACCCGAATGCGAAATTCTGGAGCAGAACTGCACGGCGATCCCGGTCGGCACCGCCCTCGCGCAGAGCTGGAACCTTGCATTTGCCGAAGCCTGCGGAGACCTCGTGGGAGACGAAATGGAACGCTTCGGCGTGCATTTGTGGCTCGCACCCGCGCTCAACATCCACCGGAGCATTTGCTGTGGCCGCAATTTCGAATACTACTCCGAGGACCCGCTCATCTCCGGTAAATTTGCCGCCGCCGTGACAAGGGGCGTACAGCGGCACCCCGGACGGGCCACCACGATCAAGCATTTCGCCGCGAACAACCAGGAGACCAACCGGTACAACTCGAACAGCCAGACGAGCGAGCGGACCCTCCGCGAAATCTACCTGCGCGGCTTCGAAATTGCGGTCAAGGAGAGCCAGCCGCACGCCCTCATGACCTCCTACAACCTCATCAACGGCATCCACACCTCCGAGCACCGCGGCCTCATTGAGGACATTCTTCGCGCCGAGTTCGGTTTTTGCGGGATCGTGATGACCGACTGGATCGTCGGGACCATGAGCTTTGGGAAGAAAAAGTATCCCGCGCCAAATGCGGCGAAAATCGCCGCGGCGGGCAACAACCTCATCATGCCCGGCGGCCCCGGCGACCTCAAGGCACTGAAAAAAGGTCTGAAAAATGGCCTCGTGACCCGCCGCCAGCTCGCCATCAACGCCTCGCGGGTGGTGCAAATGGCAAAGCGGCTGGGGAGCCGGGCACAATGTCTTTAAGCTATTTTGCAAATGAGAACACGGGCGGATGTTGCTGTAAGTAACATCCGCCCGTGCTTTGCAAAGTATACCTTCTCCCACGCTTTCTATCAACACCTATAGTATGATTTTCAAAAAAGCGCTTTGGGATTTAACCCCCACGATACCAAACTCCCTGCTTTTAGGCCAGAGCCGCCCCGAGAGCCTTGCAGAACTTAATCTCCTCATCGCCCGGCGCGTCATTTGCAATCACGCTGTCTGTGGCGAGCACAGCACCAGCCGCCTTGCAACGATCGTCCCAGTCGCGCATCCACTGGCCGTCTCCCCAGCCATAAGATCCGAAAAGGGCAATCCTTTTGCCAGAGAGGCTGCCTTCTACCTCCGTGAACATGGGGTCAAATTTGCCCTCCTCCAGAACCTCGTCACCCATGGCCGGACAGCCAAAGGCAATTCCGTCGAATTCCGCAACTTTTTCAACAGCCGGAGCATTTGACACCGTCACGGGAATCCCGCAGAAAACATCTCACATCGCTGGGCGGATACCCGAGAAAAAGGCCAATCTCATGCAGAAACTCTTTGTCCTCCGACAAATGCCGTATGAGCTGCAAAAGGCAGCATTCCGCATCGCCGCACGGATAGCCCTTCTCCTCCAGAATTCGTCGCGCCTCCAGCTTTTCAAGATCCTCCGCCAGGCGCTTGGGCCGATACAGATAGACCAGAGCATTCTTTTCCGTCTCCCGGAGCAACCGAATGCAGAGCCCTTTCGGTTGGAAGAGGCCGTTTAGCCTTCGAATATCTCCGTGAAGGTCCCTCTCCTTATCCATGCGAACAGAGAACATGTTCGCTGTCTTTAAACCCGCCAGCGTGGGCGAGCAGTGCTCAATCAATGTTTTTTCCGGCATTGCCCATCCATCTCCTTTGAAATCATCTTTGTTAAATACTGGGATTGTCATGGTTTGTTATAACTAACCTTGTTCCTTTTTAAAACTACTGATTTTCAGTAGTTAGTTATGACTAATATATTATTCGTTCCGTATCGTTTCTATGGAGTGAAACAAAACAAATACAGCAGTCTGGTGAGTGCGCAGGTGACGATGGACGATCTGTTTGCGTAAGCACACGGCTCTGTGAACATAAAAACGACGGTGCAAAGGCACCGTCGTTTTTGTGAGCGGAGAGGATGGGATTCGAACCCATGCACCGGTTACCCGATGACCGCATTTCGAGTGCGGCTCGTTATGACCACTTCGATACC
>CADCQU010000375.1 GCA_902803635.1 uncultured Lachnospiraceae bacterium
CTGCAGCTTTCCCCGAAGGTTCTGCCGCCATCGGCGGAAACGTTCGGAGATGCCAGGCAGAGCGCCCGCTCTTTTACAGCCGCACATGCAGCGCGCATGGAAGTACCATTTGCTAGCGGACAGGGGAATACGAGCTCCGGGCCGTGACCGGCACCGCTGCCGGAAGCATTTGCCAACAAATGGCGAGCTCTTAATCTTTTGGAAAGCGAGGTCTCAATATGAAGCAAAACAAAATGTTAGCCATGATCCTGGCAGGCGGACGTGGCTCCCGTCTGTACGATCTGACGAACAAGGTTGCCAAGCCAGCCGTGGCTTACGGCGGAAAGTACCGCATCGTGGACTTCCCCCTCAGCAACTGCGCCAACAGCGGCATCGAGGTCGTCGGCGTCCTGACACAGTACGAGTCCGTCATCCTCAACAGCTACGTGGCCGCCGGCGGACGCTGGGGTCTCGACACCCGCGACAGCGGCGTCTTCGTCCTCCCGCCCCGCCAGAAGGGCAACAGCGAGAACGTCGATGCCTACCGCGGCACCGCCGACGCAATCTCCCAGAACATCGATTTCATCGACACCTATGACCCGGAATACCTCCTTGTCCTCTCCGGTGACCACATCTACAAGATGAACTATGACGCGATGCTCGACGAGCACAAGGCCCGCGGCGCCGATGTCACCATCGCCGTCCTCCAGGTTCCGTGGAAGGAAGCCCCGCGCTTCGGCATCATGAACACGGACGCCGAAGGCAATATCGTCGAATTCGAGGAGAAGCCGAAGAACCCGAAGAGCAATCTCGCCTCGATGGGCATCTATATCTTCACCTGGAAGACCCTCCGCGAGAAGCTCATCGCCGACATGAATAGCGACACCTCCTCGCATGACTTCGGTAAGGACATCATCCCGGTCATGCTGGCCGACAACCGTAAGCTCATCGCCTACGAGTTCAAGGGCTACTGGAAGGACGTAGGAACTGTCAGCTCGCTCTGGGAGGCAAATATGGACCTTCTCGACGACGACAAGGATCCGAGCCTCGACCTCAACGACTCCGGCTGGAAGATCTACACCCAGGACACCGCCTCCCTTCCGCAGTACATCGGCCCGGAGGCAAAGATCGACCGTGCCTACATCACCCAGGGCTGCCGCGTGGAAGGCGAGGTACATCACTCTGTCCTCTTCACAAACTCGAAGGTCGCCCCCGGCGCGAAGGTCATTGACTCCGTGCTGATGCCGGGTGCCGTCGTGGAAGCTGGCGCCGTGGTCACAAGGGCCCTCGTGGCGGATGACATCATCATCTCCGCAGGCGCCGTCGTTGGCAGCGCGGACAGCGATGACATCGCTCTGATCGCGAAGAATGTGTAAAGGGGGTAGAAGAAAATGGCAAAGGTTTTAGGAATCATCATCTCTGAGGGCAGCCGCATCCGCGTGAAGGGCCTCAAGGACTATCGCCCCATCGGCGCGTTCTCCTTCCTCGGCAGGTACCGCGTGGTGGACTTCCCCATCTCCAACATGTCGAACAGCGGCATCGACCGCATCCATGTCTATGCCGGCAAGAACCCGCGCTCGCTCGTCGAGCACGTCGGCGGCGGCCGTCATTACAACATCAACTCCAAGCGTGGCGGGCTCCAGGTCCTCTTCTCCGAGGCCGGCAAGTTCAACGATGTCTACGACACCGACATCCAGGCCCTCTACGAGAACCGCTCCGTCCTCATGAAGAGCACTCGCGAGTACGTCGTTCTCGCGCCCTCCTACATGGTCTACGCGCAGGACTACAGCAAGGTCATCAAGGAACACATCGCCTCCGGCGCGGACATCACGATGCTCTACCATCAGGTCAACACCGCGAAGGAGGACTTCCTGAGCAGCAAGATCGTGGACCTTGGCGAAGGCAACGTCATCCGCAGCATCGGCCAGAACCTCGGCAACGAGGCCACGGCAAATATCTCGATGGCGACCTACATCATGAAGCGCGAGCAGCTCCTTACGCTCATCGACGATGCCCGTGCCTTCTCGAACGGCTGCAGCCTCTCCCAGATTATCAACGAGAAGTGCCGTCAGGCCGTCGCCGGCGAGCCGGGTGCCCTCACGATCAAGGCCATCCGCCACGAGGGCTTCTTCGCCGACTGCCGCAGCCTCCGCGACTACTTCGACGCCAACCTGAACCTGCTCGACATGGCAAATGCCGATGACCTGTTCCGTCCGGAATGGCCGATCTACACTCGTACGACCGACACCTGCCCGACCAAGTACTATGAGAGTGCCAACGTGAAGAACTCCATGATCTCCAACGGCTGCATCATCAAGGGCACCGTCGAGAACTGCGTCCTTGGCCGCAGCGTCACCGTCTCCGAAGGCGCCTGCCTCAAGAACTGCATCATCTCCGCCTACGTAGAGATCGGCGAAGGCGTCCACCTTGAAGGCCAGGTCGTTGACAAATGGGCAAAGATTTCCGAAGTCAAGGAAATCATTTCCAATCTCGACAACCCCGGCTACATCAAGAGGAACGATGCCCTGTAATCATCCCCAACATAGCTTCGGCGGGGCCGCATTTGCGGCTCCGCCGTTTTTTCATTTTTATAGGGATAACGACACAGCTTAGGCTTCCGCCGTCCTTCTTGCCTCCCCCTCAAGGGGGAGGTGGCGCGGCTCGCCGCGCCGGAGAGGGGCCTTATCGGGGCGACCTCGTTCATCTTCGCCCCTAGCCCCATCCCAGTCCCCTTGCCTCCCCCTCCAGGGGGGAGGTGGCGCGGCCTTGCCTCGCCGGAGAGGGGCCTTACGCCACTCCCTTCTCCTCGCCATAGAAGGCAATCTTCTCATACGTCCAGCCTTCCTTCATCATCTTCTTCGCCTCGGCGGCCTTCATCGTATAGAAGAAGGTCGGCTGCTTCCCTTCCTTGCAAAGCTCATACACCGGCACGGTCTTCTTATCGCTCGCGTAGAACGCAAAGCCCGCCTTGTGTCCCGACTCCCTGGCCTTCTTCGCCAGTGTCCTGTTGGTCGTATACTGGTACCGCTTCGTGCTCTTATTGTAAATCCAGTAGACCTTCTTCGTCGAAGCCCCCGCCGCACGGAAAACCTTCTTGTATGTCCAGCCCTCCTCCTCAAGCTGCTTCATTGTATTCAAGCTCACCGAGTAGCGGTAGACACCGTTCTTCTCCGCCTGGTAGACGTATTTCTGCTTCACTTTGATCTTGCAGGACGCCTCCAAGCCGCTCTTCGTCCTCGCGGTGATCTCACAACTCCCGCAGCGGACCGCCTTCACCAGGCCGTCCTTCGAGACCGCCGCCACCTGCGGGTTGCTGCTCTCCCAGGTAACCGCCGCGTCTGTGGCATCCTCCGGGAAGACATATGTCTGAAGCTGTACCGTAAGGCCGACGTTCAGGGCCTTGCTCGTATAGTTCAGCAAAACGACATCCGCCTCGGAATCCTTCACCGTCACCGCGCAGACCGCTTCGAGACCATTTGTCGTTTTCGCGTGGATAGCCGTCTTTCCCGCGGAAACTCCGGTCACGATGCCATTTTCATCGACCACGGCAACCGAGGCATCCCCCGAGGTCCAGGCAACGCTCCTGTCCTTTGCATTCTCCGGAAGGACCTCGGCGGTCAGCTGGAACGAGAATTCCGTCTCCAGCGTCAGATCCGTCTCATTCAGGGTAATGCTCTCAGGAACAATCCAGGCAAAGGAGCGCGGATAGAAATCCTTGCCCGACGTGCCTTCGAGGCTCTTCTTTTTGGCAAGGAGTCCAAGCTCGAAGTACAGCGACTCCGGATCCTTCGCAAAGCCCGTATAGTTTGCCTTAAGCTGCAGATCGGGATGGTCAGAGAGCGTCGTGTTCCACGCATCCACAACACCCGACGCGCAGTTCTTTGTGAACAGCGAATAGTGGTTGTTGACCGGATTTGACAGATAGGCCTTCAGGGCGGCCAGCTCGTCGGCGGTAATCTCAATCTGGTAGTAGTTGTTCGGGAACTGCGAATCATTCCGGCGGAACTGGTTGTACATCTCCCGGTTGACGGCAAGTCCGCCATCCGTAACGCCGTCGGCCGGATTGTCGCCAAGAATCTTCGAATACATGTACATTTCCTTGATGACCGCGAGCAGGGCATCGAAGGTGACCGGCCCGTCCAGCGAACGGTCCGCAATATACGCCCGCATCCTGCGGATCAGCTCCTGCGCATTGGCACTCATGGCAGAGAGCGTGCTGTTCTCCAGCGCGTGAAGAACGGTCTCCAGCTGCGTGCCGCCGTATCCGTAATTGGACACCGAGATTGCCTCGCCCGCCTTGAGCGAAATCGTCTTCGGATCCGAGAAGGCGCCCTCCGCAAGCACGTCATAGTACGACTCGCGGTCCGTAAGCCCCAGCTCGTTGTTGTTGTAGAGCGCGGGGTCGCTGGTATACTTCTCCTTGTTGGCCTCGTAGTCCGCAAGGAGGGCGTTCATCTTGTCGTTCGGGCGGTAGTAATGGTAGTAGCTGACCAGAAGATCCAGGTCCTCGTAGGTCTGGAAGGTCAGAGCCCCGTGCGCAACGGGTTCATCCTCCGTAATCCTCCTCGCGGAAATCGTAAGCTTTCCGACAATCCGGTCGCCCACATAGTCGCCAACGGCGACCTTCGTGACCGCGAAAACCTGGTCATTGCTCGAACCCGCGTAGGCCGTCACGTAGACCAGTTGGCCATTTGCCGGCACCTCCCCGACAACCGTAATCTTCCCGTTTTCATCAACTGCCAGAAGGGAATCAGAAGAAACATAGCGGATGGACGGATCGTATACTTTACGCTTTTTATTCTTCCGACCCTTGTAGGCAACCTTCGCCTTCAGCTGATAGGTACCCCCCTTCTCCTTCAGTTCGATGCGGGCCGGCATATTCTCAACGATTGCGGGCGTACCCTCTGCGTGAATCTCCACGTCCTCATTTGCCACGTAAGTGTCCGAAATCCGCGCATCTTTTCCGTTAATTTTGAACTCCGAAAGCGCGTAGGACGTCTCCGTTTTGACGTAGAATCCAAGAATCGAACCCTTCGAAACGTATTCGGAAGCCCCGACATAGCTCGCATAGTTCAAATCCCCTACTTCCTCGCCCTCCTGCCAGCTAAAGACGTTCACCATGTCGCCGGTGGATTTGTCATACGTCACCTGCGCCACATCTTCGCGGCTTGTAAAGATATCGACGAGGACCATCACCGAGATATCTTCATTTCCCTGAGCCGTCGCATAAAGGACCGCAGTCCCGGAACCCGTCATCCGCAGTTCCTTCGCATCCCCTGTCAGGATGTCCTCCCCGTCAGATATTTTCCAGCCAACCGCATCCTTACGGACAAGGGGATTTTCGGATGCAAGCTCCACAAAGTCGTCCACTCTGAGAACATCACCGACAAATCTCTGCACAATGACTCCCTGTTTTTCCTGAATCGTCGCCTCGGCGAAGGTAATCCGAAGGTCGCCATATCCCGACGGCATGGCTGCAAAATAAGCCCCTTCGTCCTCGTCAAAGCTCTCCGCATTGAAAAGGGAAGTCCCGTTCAGAGAAATCTCCGCAAGGACATGGTTGACATCATAATCGCCATCCACATCGTAGAAATTCGTTTTCACGTAAATATTCGTGCCTGCAGGCACCTCTTCCCGAGCGCCAAGGATCTTCTTGCCGCCCTCCTTCGTGTAGACCTCCACCTCGGCCTGGACGCCTTCCATACCAATCCGCTCGGTCTTCAGGATGCCGGTCGCAAGCCCGCTGCCGTTCACCACCGTGAAGGTCGCCGGAAGGGCCGCAACGTGAAAACTGACAAAGCCATTTGCCAGAACACTTGGAAGCGTATTTTCGTTTGCGTCAACGACGATAACTTCCTCGCTTGCCGTCGGAACCTTCAGCCAAAGGCCGTCCGGAAGCGCGGTACTGTCATTCAGCGTCGCGGAGGTCCCGTTGACCGTGAAGGTGATTCCGGTGACCTCGGTAGCCTCACCCCTGGAGGCGGCTGCCACGGAGACCACGATTTCCTGCGCATCCTTATTATAGGAAGGAACCCGTCCGGCAAAGGCGGTGGAAACGAGCGTACCCAGCTTGCTCCTTGCATCGTCCACCATGATGGACTCGTCCGCATAGGTATAGACGGCCGGGGCAACCGGCTCCGGCGCACTGACATAGACATGGCCGGTCTCATCCACAAAGCCTGCATCCGGCTCGGCGACATTTTCCGCATTGTTCAGATAATAGCCGGGCAGGCGGCTGACAATCGCGTCCCGCACGCCCTTCGGCGCATCGACAAAGGCGTAGATGCCGCTGCCCTCCGCGCTCAGCCAATAGGCGGTATTCTTACCATCACGCGTGCCAACTGCGGCGTTCCATGCCCGGAGGGCGGCCGTCGCGCAGCTGTTCTTCATAATGTTGAATTTGTTGAGGTTCCCCTGCAGATGGCCAAAAAGGCTGGCCAGCTGCGACCTCGTGATGTCAAGCTCGTAGGTCACATTCTCGAACTGGTCCCATTCGAGCTTCTGGTTGTAGAGCTCGCGGTTGAAGCAGACACCACCCTCGACGACACCATCCATAAGCATGCTGTAATCCGCACCCACCTCCGCAAGGATCGTCTTGAACCTCGCAACAGCCTCGTCCGTGCTGAGCTTTCCTTCGTGCAGGTACCGGAACATGTTCTCGACCACGGCGGTCTTGCCTGCGGCGGACAGTCTCGCCCAGACGGAGCTGTTCTTGATGGTGCCGAGGGCTGCCTGCGGCACCGAAAGGTCGAAGCCACGGTACATGCCGATGGTCACAATCTCCCCACGATTCAGGGTCATGGACGTCATATCGTCACGGAACGTGAAATATTTGTCCGCATCGTTCCCCGTGTGGTTGGAGCCGTTGTAAATGTCCGCGCGGATGTCCTCGTAATACTGGTCGGAAATCTCGTACCCGCCGTAGAGGTCCGGAACGGCGACCTCGATGCCGTCCTGATAGGACGTGAAGAGAAGATACACATGTCCATCATAGAACTGCATCGAATCGTTGTAGCGGGCCAGGAGCTTGAGGTTGCCCACGATATCCGTCCCGTCGCTGTAAGGCTCCACGTTCACGGTATACGTGTCCGTAACAAACTTACCGCGCTTCACCTTCCGCGATACGGAGATCACGGTTGTTCCGGCGCGAAGGGCGTTGAGGTTTCCCGCCTGGTCCACCCAGGCGATGGCATCTTCCCCCACGGCCTGTATGGTGGGCGTCCCCGCCGGGAGAAAGCCCTCCTTCACCTCGCCGGCCACCATGGTAATCGTGTCGACGATCGGTTCCGTGGCATCGCCCGTCTCTCCGGCCAACGTTCCACTCTCAACAGCTTCCAATGTGTCGGTTCCCTCCGTCCCCGCCGCCTGTACGCGCATCGGCAGCAGTACCGCCACCATCGCCAGGCAGAGAAGCAGAGCAAGAATCCTTGCCTTCCATCCGTGTTTCATTTGCATTCCTCCTTGTGTCAGTAGTTTAGTATAATTGAAAATTCCTACATAACTATTATTCTACCAAAAAACTGCCCAAAAAACAGCAGAAATCTTATTATTTTTTCAGGATTCTTCCCATGCCCTACTTTTTTCCCAACACAAATACGTGTTATAATAGAATGAACTCTTATGTACCGATGGCGCCGTTACAGTTCAGGTGGACCTGAACTGTAACGCGGGCGTTGCGCAATTAAATCGCCCTTCGGGCGATGGCGCAATGCCTTGGTCGCAGTTTTAGACCTCTCGCCGGTCCCCGGCAGCGAAACGGAGCTAGTCCTTTAGCCAAGTACGATAAGTGAAGACCGGAATTCTTTGATTTCCGTTGTCGAACTTATGCAGAACAGGGGCCGCCTGAGTAAAACGGAGGGAACCATATGGACAAGAAAATGGAAACCAGAAAATTCGAGGCCTGGAGGCACGGTCTTCTCGACACCAGCAAACGCAACCGGCTGATGAGTTACCGGAAGACCAAACGGGCGACCCTGCAGATCACCACCCCTTCCATGGACGAGCTCTACAGGCGGCTGGTCACAGACGGGGAAACCCTGACCTTCCGCAGGCAGATTGATCCCGGGGACGACCTGCATTTGTCACAGCTCTTCTATATCATGGACAAAATGGATGCCTCCGTGGAGCTGGCGGAAGGGGAGGTGCGTTCCGACCTTAGCACGGCAGAGATGAACCGGACGCTGAAAAACCTCCGTTCCAAAGCCACGCTGTCCCTGGAAGAGCAGGGCATCAACATCCTGTACCTTAGCTTTGGCTTTCTTTCCTGGCGGCAGAAGCCAAAGGATGAGCCGCTGCTCTCCCCGCTCGTTCTGGTCCCCATTTCCCTCGACACGGAATCCTTCCTCAGCCCCTACACCATGAAGCGGCTCGACGAGGACATCGTCATCAACCCCACGCTCGAATACGCCCTCGCCTCCGACTTTGACATCGAGCTGCCTGCATTTGACGTACAAAACGAAAGCCTCTCCGCCTACCTCGACAAGGTGGGCACGTTGGTCTCCTCCGCAGGCTGGTCCATCCAGAAGGAGGCCAACATCGGCCTCCTCTCCTTCCTCAAGATCATGATGTACACGGACCTTGAGAAGAACCGGGAGCGCATCTTTGCAAATCCCGTCATCCAGGCCTTCTGCGGCAACGTCGCGGACCTTCCCCCGATTTCGGAAGACCTGCACCTCTACAACCATGACCTGGCCCCCGCCATCGACAGCTGCCAGGTGGTCAACGCGGATGCCTCCCAGCAGGATGCCATCCTGCTCTCCCGGAAGGGGAACAGCTTCGTCCTGCAGGGCCCTCCCGGCACCGGCAAGAGCCAGACCATCACCAACATCATCTCGCAGGCGCTTGCCGACCATAAGAAGGTCCTCTTTGTCTCCGAGAAAATGGCCGCGCTGAGCGTCGTGTACCGACGCCTTTCGGATGCAGGTCTTGCCGATTACTGCCTTTCCCTGCACAACTACAAGGCCGATCGCCGCGCCGTCCTCCAGGACCTCCTGAACACGCTGGACGCGCCGACCCGGAGCGTAAAGCCCGGTGCGGCCGATGCGCTCTGCGCCCTGGACGAGGAGCGGGCCGCCCTCAACGCCTACATCGAGGAGATGGAAAAAGTCCGCCAGCCCCTCTCCGCCAGCATTTTCGAGGTGCTCACCGAGGTCGTGCGCACGGAGACGGAGCACACGTACCATCCCCAAACGGACGTCCTTTCGCTTACCGATGCCCAGCTTCGCTCCCGCACGCTCTCGCTCCGGAAGCTCTCGGACTTTTTTCAGGAGAACGGATCCGCCATCTACGGGAATCCCTGGCGCGACACGGGCATTTCCATCGTCACCTACGAGCTTCGAAACACTCTCTCCCAGCGTCTTGGGGACTTAAGCGCCTCCCTCTTTGGGCTCGTGAGCATCGTCGACTACCTCAATAAAACGTACAATCTTTCCGTTGCATGGACGGAACAGGGTTTTTCCGAGATTGTTGCATCCCTGATCAAAAGCCTTCTTGCCGCCTCCCTTGCAAAACAGCTCGAAAGGCCCGATGGACGCTGCCTTTTGACGGGCAAGGATTCCGCGCAGCTCGAGCGTCTTTCCACCCGTCTTAACACAGGCCTCGAAAAAGCCCGCTTACTCGACATTGAGACCACCGCCGCAGCCCCTCCCGCCACTATGGAGGAAGCCCTCGCCTCTTACGCAGAAACCGAGAAACACCTCCAGCATTGCAAGAGCATTCTGTCGAAGGCAAATGCCGCCTTCCCGGTGGAGCTCTCCGAGGATGCCGCCGGGCTCCAGGAGGCCCTTTCTCTTGTCCACGCGGCAAATGTCCCGCACCCGGTGCCGTCCGCCTGGCTCGGCGAGGGGCGCTATGCCTCCGTCCTGGCAAAAACGCAGCTGTGGAAGCGGCTCTCGGAGAAGGCAAATGCCCTCCGAAAGGAGCTTGATTCCTCCTGGGAGCCCGCCTTCTATAATCTCGACGCCGAGGAGCTGCTCCGCCGCTTCCGGACAGAGTACACCTCGTTCTTCAAAAGGCTCGGCGCGATGTACCGCCAGGACAAGGCCCAGCTGGCCGCCCTGCACAAAGCCTACACCAAGAAGCTTCCAGACGACGAGTGCATGGCCGCGCTCGAAAAGCTGCTTGCCTACCGGGCGGCTCTTCTCGATTTTAAAACCGCGTCCGCAGACGCACCGCTCCTCCTTGGCCCCCTCTTCCAGGGCTTGGAAACCGACTGGCAGTACGTTCTTCGTGTCCTGGACGACTGTTCCCCGGCGAACGATTATACGGCAAGCTACGAATATGCGGATAATTTCCTCGCATACCTCCAGCTGCCCCACGAAGAGCGCGCACGGCACTTTGCAGCGTCGGCAAATGGTGCCACCTTCGAGGGTCTGCTTGCAGAAATCACGGAGGAAATCGCTTTCTCGGAAAGCCATGCCGGACAGTTTGCCACTCTGCCGGAAGCCGAAAGGAAGGCGCTCGGTCTTGCTCCAGGCTACACCGCGCAGCTCGCCCTCCTCAAGGAACGAGTGGCCTGCCTGCAGGAGCAGAAGGATGCCTATGTGGAGGGAACGGCCCTTCTTGCGGACTACGCCATCCCCCTTCCGGAAAAAACCGCCGCTTCGCTTACGGACACGCTGCAAAAGCTCTGGGAAATGGCCGCCGGCCTGAAAAAGACAAGCTCCGAGGCAAATGGATATTTCGCAAAGCTCGGGATTCCGAAGGAGGCCGTCACCTCCCTCGGCGAGCTCTTTGAAGAATACTACGTGAGGGAAGCCGTGCCCAGGGAAGCTGACGCGCTGGCCTCTCTGGTTCCCGTCTGCGAGGCCGAGTCCTTCCTTGCACGCCTGGCCTCGGCTCCGGAGAAAATCCGCCTCCCGTTCGAGCAGGAAGCCCTGCTCGCGGAGTTTTTCTCCTGGTTCCCCTTGGAAGACCGCGCTGCCACTCCGCTTGCGGACCTCCTCTCCCACGTCAACCGCTGCCGGAACGTGGAGGAGCTTCAGCTCTGGCTGCAGTACCATTCCCTCACCGTCGCCTGCGAGGAACAAGACCTTGAAGACTACCTGGCCTTTATCGAAACGGAAGGCCTGCTGGCCGAAGAGATTGTCCCCGTCTACCGGAAATCCGTCCTGTCCAAATGGCTCATCGACCTTCTGGTGACGACGCCGATTCCGAATCTCCTGAACTTCCATTCCTACGCCCACGAGAAGACCATCCAGAGCTTCTCGGAAGATGACGGAAGCCAGCTGGAGATAGCGAAAGCACGGCTTTTGGAGCAGCTCTCCCACGAGAAGCCCGACGGCCTGAACCGCCTGGCCCGCGCCATGGACGAGGTGTCCCTCCTCCGCCGGGAGGCGGAGAAAAAACGCCGCATCATCCCGCTGCGTCTGCTCTTCAAGACCATTCCAACCCTCCTGCAGAAATTAAAGCCCTGCTTCATGATGTCTCCGCTCTCGGTCTCCTACTTCCTCGATTCGGAGCTGTACAGCTTCGACCTGGTCATTTTTGACGAGGCCTCCCAGATCCTTCCGGAGGACGCCATCGGAGCCATTTACCGCGGCAGGCAGGCCATCATCGCCGGGGACAGCAGGCAAATGCCTCCGACCAGCTTTTTCAGCGTAGCCGCCCGGAACACGGACGATGCGGAAATCGACGAGGATTCGGACGAGTATTATCC
>CADCQU010000376.1 GCA_902803635.1 uncultured Lachnospiraceae bacterium
GTAGCCCGCTACGCCTCCTTCCTCCGCCTTGTAGAAACGAATTTATCCTAAGCCAACTGTACACCTTATTTCTTAACAGCTCCTAACGGCAAAATGCGGCGGTGCAGGGACAATGAGGCGAATTCTTGTCTGCGTAAAAAACAGGCGGGGAAGAATCCCCGCCTGAAAGAAGCTTGCATTTATCAAGTTTTTACGAGAACACCACCACCGGCATTCCGACGTAGACGTTGGCGTACATGATGGCGGCGGCCTCCTCCGGGAGGTTGACGCAGCCGTGGGAGCCGATGGTCTTGTAATCTTCGCCGCCGAACTTCACGCGCCAGGAGGCGTCGTGGAAACCGTCGGACTCGAAGGTGAACTGCATCCAATATTTGACAAAGGAATCGTACGCTTCCGAGCCGTCCGCATTCCAGTTAAGAAGGTGGATGTCCCTCTTCATATCGAGAATCTTGAAGAGGCCTTCCGGCGTGTCGGTGACCGGGTCGGTGACCTGGCCGGTCACGCAGGGCATGTCAACAACCAACTGGTGGTTCACATACACGAAGACGTGCTGGTTGAGCTTGTCCACCTCGACGTAGGTCCCGCTGTCGGCAAGGTTTGACGCCTCACTGAACACCGAGTAGCTGAGGTTGACATCCTGCGACTGGCGGCTGATGATGGCCGTTGCGACGGAGGCCGTCGTCGCCTCCTGGTCGAGGCGGATGCCCACGGTCTGCTTCATCTTGATGTAGACGATTCCGCGCAGGGTGGAGGTGAAGGGGCGGCCCTTCGTGGCCGTGTTGATGTCAATGCCGAGGTCCGCGACATAGGCGCGGGACTCGCTCCAAATCTTCTCCTCCGAAACCTGGTAGGTGCCGTCCCCGTTCGGGACGAGGCATTTGAGGAGGAAGGAGCGGTCGATGGTTCGCTGGGAGCCGTCCGGGAGGTTCAGCGTGATGACCGTGCCGAGGAAGCTGTTCATCTCGTTGACCTGGTTATTCAGCGTCTCGTCCGTCGAGCGGATTTCCGGCTTGCGGTAGAGGTCTGCGGACGTAAGGTCCACGGAGCTGGCCCGTCCCGCGACTGCGGCGGAGAGGAGCTTGTAGGCCTCCTCGTTGATCAGGGCATTTCCCTCAACCTCGGGAACCACGGAAAAGAACGAATCCTCCGAAACGGCGATGTAGGCATTTGCCGGGACAATCTGACCCTGCGGCTGCGTCTCCTTCAAATCATAGAAGAAGGATTCGAGGAGGCTCTCGTCATAGGCGGTATCGGTTCCCACGGTGTGGTTGTTGTTCTGCCCGAAATAGGCCATCGGCCATTTGTAGCGGTCCTGGGATTTGAAGATGTCATCCACCTCGCCGCCGGAAGTGTAGTGGTAGCCGATATCCTTGGCATCAATCTTCTCTGTCACCGTGGTGCCGGGTTCCTTCCCGCGGAAGGTGACGGTGATGGAGTAGTCCTCGGCCTCCGCCCGGATGCGGGATTTGATGTCCTCCGCCGTAAGGCCGCTCGCCTCAATCCCGTTGATATAGGTGCCGGGAATGAAGCAGTCCTTGTAGTTGTCCGCCATCGCGCAGTAGCCGAGCACGCCGGCAAGGAGCAGGATGGAGAAGAGGAGGAGGAAAGCCCGCAGCTTTCCGTGGTAGGACTTTTTCCTGGGCGCTGCTTTGTCCGCACCAAGGTTTCTCGTCATGCCGGGAAGCGGACGGCGGGCCGAAGCAGTCGTGGCAAACATCGCCCGGTTGCGGGGCTGCTTTTCTGATTGCGCAGGCGAAGCCCCTGTATCCTGTGCGTTTGCAAATGCAGGTTCGTATGTATTTTTTTTCTTCATGAATTCTCTCCTAAGAGCAAAGCCCTTTGGCAAATGGTTCCGAGATTCAAGTTATTATTATATAGAAATCTTTTCGAAATTCAAGAGACAAATGCGGGGAATCGTAATTTTGTGATATTTACCAAAATTTTACCTCCCCACCGCCTCATGAATCACCTGGGCCATGTAGTCGAGCTTTTCGTCGGTCATGCCGGGGTAGACGCCGACCCAGAAGGTGCGGTTCATGATCTCCTCGGTGACGGCAAGGCCGCCCGAAACGCGGTAGGCGTCCGTCCCCAAAATCTGGTCCGCGGCCGGGTGCAGGAGGATGTTGCCCGCGAAAAGGAGGCGGGTTTGCACGTTATGCTCCTCGATATAGGAGGTGACGGCGTTGCGGTCCTGCCCCTCGCGCACCGTGATGAGGAAGCCGAACCAGGACGGACGGCTGTTCTCGGCGGGTTCGGGGAGGATGAGGACATCCTGCAGATCCTCGAGGGCGGCACGAAGGCGGTCCCAGTTGTGGCGGCGGCGTTCGATGAAGCTTGGGAACTTCTTCAGCTGCTCGACGCCGATGGCGGCCTGCATGTCCGTGACCTTCAGGTTGTAGCCGAAATGGCTGTAGACGTATTTGTGGTCGTAGCCAAAGGGAAGCCGCCCGCGTTTGGCATCGAACCTGTGGCCGCAGAGGTTGTCGTGGCCGGGCGGGCAAATGCAGTCGCGGCCCCAGTCGCGGTAGCTAAGTACGAGGCGGTGGAGGAGCGGATTGTCGGTGTAGACGCAGCCGCCCTCGCCCATGGTCATATGGTGCGGCGGATAGAAACTGGAGGTTCCAATATCGCCGAAGGTGCCCGTGTACTTCGTCACGCCGTCGATTGTATACTGGCTCCCGAGGGCGTCGCAGTTGTCCTCGACAAGCCAGAGGTTGTGCTTTTTGCAGAAGGCACAGACAGCCGCGAGGTCGAAGGGGTTCCCGAGGGTGTGGGCGATGATGACCGCCTTGGTCTTCTCGGAGAGGGCCTCTTCCAGCTTCGTGACGTCGATGTTGTACTGCGGGATGGTCACGTCGACGAAGACCGGTACGGCTCCGTACTGGAGGATGGGTGCGATCGTCGTCGGGAAGCCGCAGGAGACGGTAATCACCTCGTCGCCGCGGCGGATTTGCCGCTCGCCAAGCTCCGGAGCCGTGAGGGCCATGAAGGCGAGGAGATTTGCCGAGGAGCCGCTGTTCACGAGGCTCGCGTATTTGACGCCGATCCAGGTCGCGAACTCCTTCTCGAACTGGGCCGAAAAACGGCCCGCCGTGAGCCAGAAATCGAGGGCACTGTCCACGAGCGCGCACATTTCCTTCTCGTCAAAGACGCGGGAGGCGTAAGGCACGCGGTCGCCCGGCGTAAAGGGCGCCTCCTGTGCCGGCTTCTTGAAAGCTTCATAATAATCGGCCACGAGGGAGAGAATCTCCGCGCGGGCGGCCTGCTCATTTTCCCACTGTTTCAGCATAATAAAATTCTCCTTGGGATGGTTTTCTACTAATTTATATTGTCTTTGTTTTTCAACCGAATGCCAGAACCTTCGTTTTCAATACGAAGTCCTGGCCATCCCCGCGACAAAAAACGCGAGGAACCGTACCTCCATAGTTTACCTTTTTTCACCTCCTTCGGTCAAGCTCTTTTCCAAACTCTTCGAGATGTACCTCGTAGCCACTA
>CADCQU010000377.1 GCA_902803635.1 uncultured Lachnospiraceae bacterium
GGGGAAGGTGCGTATAATTTCTAACACAATGGATACATTTACCTTATGATACCAAAGGAGGTACGCGCATGGCGGAAGCAGCTGGGAAGAAACAGATTCTGACATATGCCGGTCTTAAGAAGCTTGAGGACGAGCTGTTTGACCTCAAGGTAAACAGGCGAAAAGAAATCTCGCAGAAGATCAAGGAAGCCCGTGAGCAGGGCGACTTGTCTGAAAACGCCGAGTACGATGCTGCGAAAGACGAGCAGCGCGACATTGAGGCCCGCATTGAGGAGATTGAGAAGATCCTCAAGAATGCCGAGGTCGTCGTGGAGGACGAGGCCAGCACGGACACCATCAACATTGGCTGCCGCGTCCGCCTTTTCGATGTCACGGAGGCCGTCGAGGTCGAGTACGCCATCGTCGGCTCGCAGGAAGTGAACAGCCTGCAGGGGCGCATTTCCAATGAATGCCCGGTGGGCAAGGCCCTCATGGGGAGCCGCGTGGACGAGACCGTGCAGGTCGTCCTTCCGGATGGCTCCATCGATTCCTACAAGGTTCTCGGAATCGAGAGGAATCTCGGATTATAAAACAGAATCCCCCGCCGCAGTAAGGATTCGAGAATTTGCATCCGGATTCTTATGTGGCGGGGATTTTCCAGAATAACAGAAGGAGGTTACAGTTCAGGTGAACCTGAACTGTAACTGGCGTTGTGCAATTAAATCGCCCTTCGGGCGATGGCACAACGCCTTGGGAGAAGCTTTAGGCCTCTCGCCGGTCCCCGCGCAGCAAGTGCGAGGGGCCGCATAAATATAGAAGGAGACGCAAAACAAATGGCAAAAGAGCAGAACAATGCGCCGCAGCAGGATTTGAACCAGCTCCGCAAGGTCCGTCGGGAGAAGCTCGCGGAGCTTGTCGCGGCCGGGAAGAACCCGTTCGAGATCGTAACATATGACCAGACGCACCACACGCAGGAGATTAAGGACAACTACGAGGCCCTGGAGGGACAGGACGTTTCTATCGCGGGCCGTCTCATGCAGAAGAGAGTCATGGGCAAGGCGTCCTTCGGCAACGTGCAGGATTTGCAGGGCAATATCCAGGTGTACGTGACCCGCGACGACCTCGGCGAGGAGGCATACAAGGAGTTCAAAAAGCTGGACATTGGCGATATCGTGGGTGTTAAGGGCTTCGTGTTCACGACCCAGAAGGGCGAGAAATCCATCCATGCGAAGGAGGTCACGCTGCTTTCAAAGTCCCTCCAGATTCTTCCGGAGAAGTTCCACGGTCTGACAAATACGGACCTCCGCTACCGCCAGAGGTACGTGGACCTCATCATGAACCCGGAATCCCGCGACGTTTTCGTGAAGCGCTCGAAGATCATTTCCGCGATCCGAAGCTACCTCAATGCCCGCGGCTTCCTCGAGGTTGAGACGCCGATGCTCGTGGAGAATGCCGGAGGTGCGGCGGCGAGGCCATTTGTCACGCATTTCAACGCCCTCAACGAGGACAAGAAGCTCCGCATTTCCCTGGAGCTGTATCTGAAGCGCCTCATCGTCGGCGGACTGGAGCGCGTCTACGAAATCGGCCGCGTTTTCCGAAACGAGGGCCTCGATATCAAGCACAACCCGGAATTTACCCTGATGGAGCTTTACCAGGCGTACACGGATTATGAAGGCATGATGCGCCTCACCGAGGATATGTACCGGACGGTCGCCCAGGAGGTTCTGGGGACGACGCTCCTCCATTACAAGGACAAGGAAATCGACCTCGGGAAGCCATTTGCCAGGATCACCATGACCGAGGCCGTCAAGCAGTACTCGGGCGTCGATTTCGACGAGGTGAAGACGCTGGAGCAGGCCCGCGCACTCTGCGATGAGCGGAACATCCACTACGAGAAGCACCACAAGGTCGGCGACATCCTGAACCTCTTCTTTGACGAATATGTCGAGGAGAACCTGATCCAGCCGACGTTCCTGACCGGCCATCCGATCGAGATCAGCCCGCTCACGAAGAAGGATCCGGAAAATCCGGGCAAGGTCCTCCGTTTCGAGATGTTCATGAACGGCTGGGAAATGTGCAACGCCTACAGCGAGCTCAACGACCCGATCGACCAGAGGGAGCGTTTCGCCGCCCAGGAGGAGGCATTTGCCGCCGGGGATGAAGAGGCAAATCACACCGACGAAGACTTCCTGAACGCGCTCGAAATCGGCATGCCCCCGACCGGCGGGATCGGCTACGGCATCGACCGCATGGTCATGCTCTTCACCGGCGCCGAGGCCATCCGCGACGTCCTCCTTTTCCCGACGATGAAGACCCTGGGCCAGTGAATTGTCAATAACCGTAAGGGTTTTCTGGGCTGGCGGAGGCGGTTAGTCATGCAAATAGTACATCAA
>CADCQU010000378.1 GCA_902803635.1 uncultured Lachnospiraceae bacterium
ATTCTTCGTCGCTTTTCATCATCCCTCATCGCCGTAGGCGATTCGATTCTGGGATGTCCGAAGGACGCGCTCCTCAGAATGACAGAACCGAGCGGTCACCTAAACTGTAACTGACTAAGTGTTACTGTAAAATCCCCCTCGTTTCTTACCTTCTTGCCTTAAGCCACATACCCTCAAAATTAGGCATTGTAGCTGATTTCCACTGTAGCACGGAAGCTTCCGGTCAGCCACAACCCCTCGTAATCAGGCATTGTGGCTGATTTTCGCTGCGGCACGGAAGCAACTTACTGGAAATACCGCACACCCGATGCAAACACCTGCATATCCTGCTCGCCGTAGATGTTGACGGCGACGCCCTGGCCGCGGCGTTCGATGTGGGCCATCTTGCCGAAAACGCGGCCGTCCGGGGAGGTGATTCCCTCGATTGCGGCGTAGGAGCCGTTGATATTCCACGTATCCCCAAGCACGACCTTGCCCTCCGGGTCGCAGTACTGCGTCGCGACCTGGCCATTTGCCATGAGCTTCCTTAGCCACTCGTCGGAGGCCACGAAGCGGCCCTCGCCGTGGGAGGCCGGCGCCGCGTACACGCCGCCGAGCGAAGCCATTTGCAGCCACGGGGACTTGTTGCTCACGACCCTGGTGTAGGCCATTTTTGAGATGTGGCGTCCAATTGTGTTGAAGGTAAGCGTTGGCGAATCGGCCGTCTGGCCCACGATCTCGCCAAATGGCACGAGGCCGAGCTTGATGAGGGCCTGGAAGCCATTGCAGACGCCGAGGGCCAGACCGTCGCGCTCCGTAAGGAGCTTCGTGACCGCCTCTTTTAGCTTCTCGTTCTGGAAGGCCGTCGCGAAGAACTTTGCGGAGCCGTCCGGCTCGTCGCCCGCCGAGAAGCCGCCCGGGAACATGATAATCTGCGCCTTCGCGATTTCCCGCTCAAATTCCTCCACCGACTCCAGAATGTCCGCGGCGGTCAGGTTCCGGAACACCTTCGCGGTCACGGTCGCGCCGGCATCGACGAAGGCCCGCTCCGAATCGTACTCGCAGTTCGTGCCCGGGAAGACCGGGATGAAAACATGGGGCTTCGCGACCTTGTTCTTACATATATATATATCGTCCGCGCTATGCAGCGGTGCCTCCGCCGGCGTCTCGTCCGTGCTCACCACCGAGCGGAAGACCTTCTCCAGCGTCCCGGACCAGGCCGCAAGGGCCTCATCCATCGTAAGCTCCGCATTTCCGTAGCGGAAAATGGCCTCGCCCGTGACGTCGCCGATCACGCGATACTCGAGGGCAAGCCGTCCGACCTCCTCCGCCGGGACCTCGATGAGGAGGTCGCCGTAGGCCGGCATAAAGAAGTCGCGCGGGTCAAGGTCATGGCAAATGCAAACCCCGAGGCGGTTGCCGAAGGCCATTTTCGCGGCCGCCTCCGCAAGGCCGTGACGGCCCAGGGCAAATGCCGCCTTCACGCGGCCGGCGCGCTCGTCCTCCTGCAATTTTCTATAAACCTCAAGAACCTCGCTGTATACCGGCAGGCCATAAGCGTCACGCGGGAGACGGATCCAGAGCAATTTGTCGCCCGCCGCCTTGAGTTCGGGAGTAATAATCTCGTTCTCATTTGCCACGTCCACCGCGAACGAGACCAGCGTCGGCGGGACGTCAATGTGCTCGAAGGTTCCGGACATGGAGTCCTTTCCGCCGATGGACGGCAGGCCGTAGCTGACCTGCGCCTCGTAAGCCCCGAGAAGCGCGGCAAATGGCTGGCTCCAGCGTTCGGGATCCGCGCTCATCCGACGGAAATATTCCTGGAAGGTGAAGCGGATTTTCGAGACGTCGCCGCCGGCCGCCGCAATCTTCGACATGGACTCGGTGACGGCCCAAATGGCCCCGTGGTAGGGGCTCCAGGATGAGAGGAAGGGGTCGAAGCCGTAGCTCATGAGCGTCACGGTCTTCGTCTTCCCGCCCGGCACCGGCACCTTCGCGGCCATCGCCTGCGTCTCCGTCAGCTGGCATTTGCCGCCGTAGGGCATCGTCACCGTCGCGGCCCCGATGGAGCTGTCGAACATCTCGACCAGACCCTTCTGCGAGCAGACGTTGAGGTCGGCAAGCGTCGCCAGCCAGGCCGCCTTGATTCCCTCCGAATCATTTACATCCGTAGGAATAGCAACCTCAAACTTGTCCTTTCCAGATGATTCTTCGCATGCGTTCTCCGCAGCAGCGCCTTCACACTTGCTTTCCGATGCCGATACAGCCTTCCCACCATAAGGAAGGAAGCCAGCATTTTCATTTCCAAATCCTCCAAGGATTCCCCAGTTTTCCGGCGCATCCGGAACGTCCACCTGCACGGACGCTTCCTGGTGCGCACCATTTGTATCTAAGAAGGCACGGGAAACATCCACGATGGTCTTGCCACGCCAGTGCATGACAAGCCGAGGCTCCTCGGTCACCCGGGCGACAACCGTGGCTTCCAGGTTTTCCTCATGTGCATATCCAAGGAATTCCTCCACGTCCGCCGGATCCACGACCACGGCCATGCGCTCCTGCGACTCGGAAATCGCAATCTCCGTCCCGTCGAGACCCGCGTACTTCTTCGGCACCTTGTCGAGGTCGATATCAAGGCCCGCCGCCAGCTCGCC
Organism: uncultured Lachnospiraceae bacterium; assembly: GCA_902803635.1. Classification (GTDB taxonomy): domain Bacteria; phylum Bacillota; class Clostridia; order Lachnospirales; family Lachnospiraceae; genus Chordicoccus. The sequence continues at coordinate 2,631 of CADCQU010000378.1, forward strand.
AATCGCCACGGACACGCCGCCTGCGCCGAAATCGTTGCATTTCTTTATCAAATGCGCGGCCTCGCGTCTCCTAAAGAGCCGCTGGAGCTTCCGCTCGGTCGGTGCATTTCCCTTCTGGACCTCGGCACCACAGGTTGTCGTGGAGGCCTCAGTATGCACCTTGGAGGAGCCGGTCGCGCCGCCGATGCCGTCGCGCCCCGTCCGTCCGCCGAGCAGGATGATGATGTCGCCCGGATCGGAGGTCAGACGCTGCACGGCCGCCTGCGGGGCCGCCGCGATGACCGCGCCGATCTCCATGCGCTTCGCCACGTAATCCGGATGGTAGATCTCCTTCACAAGTCCGGTCGCCAGGCCGATCTGGTTGCCGTAGGAGCTGTAGCCCTTCGCGGCCCCGCGGACGAGCTTCTTCTGCGGAAGCTTGCCCTTCAGGGTCTCGGCCTGCGGGAGCGTCGGGTCGGCCGCACCGGTCACGCGCATCGCCTGGTAGACATACGTCCGTCCGGAGAGCGGGTCGCGGATCGCGCCGCCAAGGCAGGTCGCCGCGCCACCGAAGGGCTCGATCTCGGTCGGATGGTTGTGCGTCTCGTTCTTGAAATTGATGAGCCACGGCTCGCTCACGCCGTTCACATCAACGTCCACGACAATCGAGCAGGCATTAATCTCGTCGCTCTCCTCCTGGTCGTCCAGCTTCCCCTCGGCCTTCAGCTTCTTCGCCGCAAGGATCGCCATGTCCATGAGACAGACAAATTTGTCGCTCCGTCCCGCGTACAATTTGTCGCGGTCCGCGAGATATTTCTGGAAGCTCGCCTCCATCGGAGCGCGCATCGCACCCTCCCCGAACGAGACATTTGTCAGCTCCGTCAGGAAGGTCGTATGGCGGCAGTGGTCGGACCAGTAAGTATCGAGCATGCGGATTTCCGTAATCGTGGGGTCACGCCGCTCCTCGTCGCGGAAATAGTCGCGGATGCAGAGGAAGTCCGCGAAGGTCATTGCAAGGCCGAGCGATGCGTAC
>CADCQU010000379.1 GCA_902803635.1 uncultured Lachnospiraceae bacterium
AGCCCTGCACGAGGTCGCAGCCGCCTTCCTTTAAAATGGCCAGCTGCCCCTCGGTCTCCACGCCCTCCACGACCACCGGCACCTTGAGGCACCGGGCGATGTCGAGAATCAGCATCACAAGCCGCCGGTCCGTCTCATTTGTCTCTATGTTCCGTATAAATTGCATGTCCATTTTCAGGACGTCAAATGGCATTTCCGAAAGCATGTTGAGGGAGGAATACCCGGAGCCGAAATCATCCATCTCAATGACAAAGCCAAGTTCCCGCAAATGCGCGATTTTTTCCATCATTTGCCGTACACTGTCCGTATAGGCCGACTCTGTAACCTCCAGCTTGATGTCCGCAAAGGAAAGGCCATTCTCCGTGACGAGGCGTACCAGCTTCTCCTCCATGTCCGGATCCTGGATGTTCGTCCGGGAGAGGTTCACGGAAACCGGGATAGTGACCCCGAATTTCTCCTTCCACCGGGCAATCTGGACAGCCGCCTCCTCCCACACATAAGCATCCGCAAGCCCGATGAGACCATTCTTCTCAAAAAGTGGGACGAAGACACCCGGCGAGATCATGCCGAGGTCCGGATGCTGCCAGCGGATCAGGGCTTCGGCGCTCGCAAGCCGCGGCGGGTCGCACTGAATCGCGTACTTCGGCTGGTAGTAGACCTCAAACTGGCGTTTTTTCACCGCCTTCCGCAGGTCGTTTAGAAGCTGCCGGTCCAGCCGCTCCTGTTTCCAGATTTCCTCATTGTAGACCCGGATCGGATTCTGGGAATCCCCGCGGGCCATGCCGCAGGCGGCCCGGGCGCAGTCAAAGAGAAAAACCGCCTCCCTGTTCTTCTGGTAGGGACAAACACCCATGCGAAGGCGGACGTCGACATTTGGCAAATGCTCGTTCAGGAGCTTCTGCAGTCGGTCAAGCAGTAAGCGGTAGTCCGACCCGCAATTGCAGAAAATGTCAAAAACGTCGGCTTCGTAACGCCCGGCGATGCCGCCCGTCCCGCGAAGCACCTCCCGGATCTCCTCCCCGAGGCAGTGGAGCACGTGGTCGCCAAATTCCCGTCCGCTTACGGAATTGACGGAGTGGAACTGCTCGATGTTCAGTACCACGGCGTCATAGGCCCGTTCCGGATGGTATTGGCAAATGCGCTGCGCATATTCATAGAAGAAATTCCGGCTGTAGAGCCCGGTCAGCGGATCGTGCTCGGCCGCGGAGATGAGCTGCCTGCCCTCACAGAGCTCGATGATGCGGGCCACGCGGGCCAGAACGACCTCCGCTATCTCAAATGGCTTCGTAATGAAGTCGGCGGCGCCTAGCTGCAGGGCCGTCAGCTCCGCGCTCTTCTCCGCCGTGAGGACGATGATCGGAATGTTTCGCAGGACCTCGTCCTCCCGTACCGCCTCCAGGACCTCGAAGCCCGTCATGACCGGCATGATGAGGTCCAGAAGAACCAGCGAGAGCTCCTGCGTATGCGCCCGCATACACGCCATGGCCTCCTGCCCGTTCGCGGCAAAATAGAGCGCGTACTCCTCCTCGAGGATTGCCTCTAAGATATCCCGGTTAATCTCGTGGTCGTCCACCACCAGCACCACCCGCCTCCGGCGGATTTCCTTCGCATCCAGCAAAAATGTTACCTCTTTCCGTCATAATCTATCGAGTTATTATACTATATTCCCCGGAAAACCGAAATACCCCAAGGAGATTTTCTTCGAAAAACCGCTCCTCTTGCCTCCCCCTCAAGGGGGAGGCGGCACGGCGAAGCCGCGACGGAGAGGGGCCGCCAACTGAGAGCTGCGAAAAGGCAGGGGCTGCTCCCCTGCCTTTTGCCAAAATTACTGTTTATTCTGCGCCTCAACGATGCGGGTGCTGTGATAGCGCTCGCGGAGTCGCGGCTTGTCGATTTTTCCGGTCGGGTTGCGAAGAACCTCCGCGAAAATAATCTTGCGCGGGCGCTTGTAGCGCGGCAGATCCACGCAGAAGCGGTTGACCTCCTCCTCGGTCATCTCCATGCCCTCCTTGACCTGGATGATGGCCGCCGCGATCTCGCCGAGCCTTGCATCCTGGAAGCCGATGACCGCGACATCGTGAATCTTCGGATGCGCGGCGAGGAAGGACTCAATCTGCACCGGATAGAGGTTCTCGCCGCCGGAGATGATCACATCCTTCTTGCGGTCAACGAGGAAAATGAAGCCGTCCTCGTCCTTGCGGGCCATGTCGCCGGTGTGGAGCCAGCCGTTGATCAGAACCTCATTCGTCGCCTTCTCGTCGTGGTAGTAGCAGACCATCACGCCCGGACCCTTCACGCAGAGCTCGCCAACCTCTCCGTCCGCGACCGGGACGTCGTTCTCGTCAACGATCTTCGTCTGCCAGTTGTAGCCCGGAACACCGATCGCGCCGACCTTGTGGACATTCTCCATGCCAAGGTGGACGCAGCCAGGGCCGGTCGATTCCGAGAGTCCATAGTTCGTGTCATACTTGTGATTTGGGAAATGCTCCATCCAGTGCTTGATGAGGCTGGGCGGCACCGGCTGTGCACCGATGTGCATGAGCCTCCACTGGCTGAGCTGGTAATCCTCCTTCCGGATATCCCCACGGTCAAGGGCCGCCAGAATATCCTGCGCCCACGGAACCAGGAGCCAGACAATCGTGCAGTGCTCCTCGGAGACGGCCCGGAAAATGGCCTCCGGCGAGTGGCCCTTTAGGAGGACGCCCTTGCCGCCGGTATAGAGCGAGCCGAACCAGTGCATCGTCGCGCCCGTGTGGTAGAGCGGCGGGATGCAGAGGAAGCAGTCCTCCTTCTTCGTCTCGTGGTGCTTGGCCTCCATCACCGCCGCCTGCATGAGAGCGGAGTGCTTGAGCAAAATGGCCTTCGGGAAGCCGGTGGTACCGGAGGAATAATAGATGGCCCCGTCGTCGGTATCCTGCACCAGAACCTTCGGCGCGGCGCTCGAGGTGTTCGAGGCTACGCGGTAATAGTCCTCCGCATAGGGCGGGTTTGGCCCCCCGACGAAATAAAGCACCATCTTATCCTTGAGCCTTCCGGCGATGTCCTCTATGCGGCCGATAAATTCCGGCCCGTAGAACACCACGTCACAGTCCGCGAGCTTCAGGCAGTAGTCGATTTCCTCCGCCGTAAAACGGAAATTGAGCGGGACGGCCAAAGCCCCGGACTTAAGTATGCCAAAATAGATGGGCAGCCACTCCAGGCAGTTCATAAGAAGGATCGCCACCTTCTGGCCCGGCCGGATGCCGCGGTCAATCAGAAGGTTGGCGACGCGGTTGGCCTTCTCGTCGAAGACCGACCAGGTAATCTGCCGCCGGTAAAAGGTGGGTATGGTGGGCTGGATCAGCTCGTACTCCTTCCAGGTCACGCGCTGCTCTTCCCGGATTTCCGGGTTGATTTCCACAAGGGCGACTTCATCGCCATAAAGTTTACTGTTCCGCTCCAGGAGGTCTGTGATAGGCATTTGTCTGGTGTTCCTTTCGTGTTCAATTTTTCCAATAAGTATGCAATTGTTACATAAGTTCAATCATATCCTGGTCTGCAATCTCAAAGCCTGCACGGCGGAGGGCATTTTCCGCCCGCTCGGTCTCGCCGACGCGGAAGATCATGTAGGCCTTGTCCTCCTTCTTGCCCGCGAGGGAGGCATACATATACTCCACGTTCACCTGCGCGATGGTCAGCGTCTCCAGGACCGTGTGCAGCCCGCCGACCTCGTCCGGGATGAGCACCGCGATGACCGGTGTCAGGGAATTGACATAACCATTCTCCTTGAGCACCGTGGTCGTCTCATACACGTCATCCACGATCATACGCACAATGCCGAAATCCTTGGTCTCCGCAAGCGACAGTGCGCGAATATCAATCCCAGCCTCGGCAAGGACGCCCGTCATGGCATCCAGCATGCCCGGCCTGTTCTCCAAAAATACGGAAATCTGTCGAATCGCCATCAATCTGCTCCTTTCTATCTTCTCAAATCTTCCTCTTATCCACCACGCGGACGGCCTTGCCCTCGGAGCGCGTGATGGTCTTCGGCGCAACGAGCGTGACCTTCGCCTTGAGGCCAAGCATCGACTTCAGCCCTTCGACGATCTTACGCTGGCGTGCGTTGATTTCACCGAGATTGTCGGTAAACATTTCCGGCGTCATCTCAACCAGCACCTCCAGCGTGTCGGTGTTGTTCACGCGGTCCACGAGAATCTGGTAGTTCGCCTGGTAACCCTGGTTGATGAGCACCGCCTCGATCTGCGACGGGAAGACGTTGACACCGCGGATGATCAGCATGTCGTCCGAGCGGCCCTTCGGCTTTTTCATCTTGATGAGCGTGCGGCCGCAGGAGCATTTCGCACGGGAAAGCACACAAATGTCGCGCGTCCGGTAGCGAAGGAGCGGGAAGCCCTCCTTATCGAGCGAGGTGAACACAAGCTCGCCCTCGGTCCCGACCGGCAGAACCTCCTCGGTATCCGGGTCGATGATTTCCGGAAGGAAATGGTCCTCGTTGACGTGCATACCGGTCTGCTCGGAACACTCGAAGGAAACGCCCGGGCCGGAGAGCTCGGTGAGGCCGTAAATGTCATAGGCCTTGATGCCGAGGGTATTCTGGATGTCCTGGCGCATCTCCTCGCTCCAGGCCTCGGCACCGAAAATGCCGGCCTTCAGGGGGATATCGTCCGGTCCCATGCCGAGTTCCTTAAACCGCTCGCCGAGGTAGGCTGCGTAGGAGGGCGTCGCGCAGAGGATGGTCGCCTGCAGATCCTCGATAAACATGATCTGTCGATCTGTATTTCCGGAGGACATCGGAATTGTGAGGCAGCCGACCTTGTGGCTGCCGCCGTTGAGACCCGCGCCGCCGGTGAAGAGGCCGAAGCCGTAGGACACCTGGCAGACGTCGTCCTTGGTCGCGCCGGCCGCGACAAGGGCACGGGCGCAGCAATCCTCCCAGAGGTCGATGTCGTTCTGGGTGTAGAAGGCCACCACGCGCTTCCCGGTCGTCCCGGAGGTCGAGTGGATGCGCACGCAGTCCCGAAGCGGCGCACCCATGAGACCGTACGGATAGGCCTCGCGCAAATCCTTCTTGGAAATGAGCGGAAGCTTGTAAAGGTCATCGATCGACTGGATGTCGTCCGGTGTTACACCCTTCTCCTCCATCTTCGCCCGATAATAAGGAACGTTCTCCCATACGTGCTGTACCTGCTTCTTTAGCTTCTCATTCTGGAGGGCCACCATGTCCTCACGCGAGGCGCACTCCATTTCCGGCTGAAAATATCTCTCCATAAATACCTTTCCTTTCCACATCTCCGACGATCGTGCTTCTTCCGTCAAATGCCCTCTTCCGTCCTATCCCTGTTTCCGCCCTGTCTTCCAGCTGTCCGCTCTTAGGCAAATGTCTCGTTCCGCTTCCCTTCCGTCCTCTGGCTGCCTTCTTTGCGAGCAACTCTATGGTAACGAAGGAGTTCTCTTCCAGGTTAACGCAAATGATATTCCTTATGCATTCTTCCCCAGTTCAAATGCTTTGAGATTAACTTCAAGGAACCTGGCCGGCACGCAGGCGCGAATCGCATTTGTCCAGGCCTCCTCGGGGATGTCGAAATAATGGGAAAGCCTTCCGAGAAGCACGAGGTTCACCGCCTTGAGGTTCCCGGCCTTTTCGGCCAGAGCCACGCAGTCGAGGGCGTCCACATTTGCCCCTGTCGCCTTCAGCTTCTCCGCAAGGTTCTCCGGGTAGGTCGCCGCGCCGATGACTACGGGCATCGGGTCAATCTCCTGGATGTTCGTCACGATGCGGCCGTCCTTCTTGAGGTACGGCAGCCACCGGGAAGCCTCCAGGATCTCAAAAGAGACGATGAAGTCCGCCTCGCCCTGGTCGATGACCGGGGAGGCCACCTTGTCGCCGTAGCGCACATACGTCACGACGCTCCCGCCGCGCTGCGACATCCCGTGGACCTCGCTCACCTTCACGTCATAGCCCTCGGCGACAAGCAGGTGTCCCAGGAGCTTGCTGGCCAGAACCGACCCCTGCCCGCCGACGCCGACAATCATAATATTCTTTGTATCCATCCTACACCTCTTTTTTATCCGTTCAACTCGTACAGATGGCAATATTTATCCGTTTAGCGCCCCAAACTTGCACATTTGCGTGCAAACTCCGCAGCCGACACATAGCGTCTCGTCAATCTTCGCCTTGCCGTCCTTGATGGAAATGGCCGGGCAGCCGATGCGCATGCAGGACTTGCAGCCAATGCATTTGTCTGTATTGACACAGAGCGGCGGGTTCTTCTTGACATATTTTAGAAGTGCGCAGGGCCGCCTTGAAATGATGACCGACGGCTCCGCCTCGGCAAGCTCTTCCTTGATCACGCGCTCACAGGCCGCAAGATCATAGGGATCGACCACCACGACACGACCAAAGCCCATCGCGCGGCAGAGTGCTTCAAGATCAATCTTGCCGGCCGGGTCGCCCTTGATATTGTAACCGGTCGTCGGATTCTGCTGGTGGCCGGTCATGCCCGTGATCGAGTTGTCCAGAATAATCACCGTCGAATTGCTCTGGTTGTAGGCGATATTTGCAAGACCCGTCATACCCGAGTGCATGAAGGTGGAATCGCCAATGACCGCAACGGTATGCTTCTCCGCTTCCTCCCCGGCCATTTTCGTGAAACCGTGGATGGAGGAGACCGACGCGCCCATGCAGAGGGTCGTGTCCACCGTCGAGAGCGGGGCCGCCGCGCCAAGCGTATAGCAGCCGATGTCGCCGAGGACCGTGCACTTAAGCTTCTTTAACGTATAGAAAAGGCCTCTGTGCGGGCACCCAGGGCACATGACCGGCGGGCGGATGGGAAGCTGCTCGTCAAGCTTCCGTCCCTCGTGTACCTCGCCGCCGAGGGCCGCCGCGACCATGTTCTGCGAGAATTCGCCGCAGATCGGGAAGAGTTCCTTGCCCTTCACCGCGATGCCCATGGCACGGATGTGGTTCTCCATGATCGGGTCAAGCTCCTCGACCACCACAAGCTCCTTCACCTTCGATGCGAAATCGCGAATGAGCATTTCCGGGAGCGGATTTGCCATGCCAATCTTGAGCACGGAGACGCTGTCCCCGAAAACCTCCTTGACGTACTGATAGGAGGTGGAGGAGGTCACGATACCGAGGTCGGTGCCGCCCATTTCCACACGGTTAATGCCGGAGACCTCCGCGTACTCGGTGAGCTTTTGCATTCTCTCCTCGACAAATGGATGGCGGCGGATGGCATTTCCGGGCATCATGACGTATTTTGCGATGTTCTTCTCATACGTCTTGGTCGGAACGGTACGCTCCCCCGTGTTCACGATCGACTGGGAGTGCGCAACGCGGGTGCACATCTTCAGCAGCACCGGCGTGTCAAATTCCTCGGAAATTTCAAAGGCAAGCTTGGTATACTCCAAGGCTTCCGCGGAGTCGGACGGCTCCAGGATCGGCACCTTTGAGGCGATGGCGTGGTGGCGGGAATCCTGCTCGTTCTGCGAGGAGTGCATGCCTGCATCGTCCGCCACCTCGATGACGAGGCCGGCGTTCACGCCCGTGTAGGCCATCGTGTACAGCGGGTCGGCCGCCACGTTGAGCCCGACATGCTTCATCGCGCAGAAGGCCCGTTTCCCGGCAAGGCAGGCCCCGAAGGCAGCCTCCATCGCGACCTTCTCGTTCGGCGCCCACTCGCAGTACACCTCGTCATACTTCGCCAGCTCCTCCGTGGTTTCCGTGCTCGGCGTCCCCGGATAACTGGACGCGAAACATACGCCGGCCTCGTAAAGCCCCCGCGCAACCGCCTTGTTTCCCAACATCAGTTCTTTCATATCCATTTCCTCACTCATTGCTGCTCATGCGATTTGGCTTTTGTAAAACTTCTATTATTTATGTAGAAACAACAGAATTCTATCACTTTAACACAGTGAAGTAAAGAAGAAAAATAAGAATAAAAGCAAGGGAAGCTCCCCTTCGGTTACAGTTCAGCTGTCATTCTGAGGAGCGCGTCCTTCGGACATCCCAGAATTGAATCGCCTACGGCGATGAGGGATGATGAAAAGCGACGAAGAATC